>JAHCMK010000021.1 GCA_019192445.1 Oceanococcus sp. HetDA_MAG_MS8 | reverse complement strand
CCCCTGTCTAGTCACGACTTCAACTCAAGGCCTTGCTGGGGGAGTCCATATACGTTTTGTTAGAACTCATTTTTTCGACCTTTCAATCTCACTTTCGAGCAGCTTCGTATAGAGACCGAGCCTCGGAAGTGAATAATGTATGATGAACGCCGACAGGTACACAACGAAAGCTACGACCGCAACGAAAAAGGTTACTTGCTCGTTCTGTTTTGACGACGCAGCAATAATTAGTGTTATCAACCCAGGCACGATTCCGATCTTATCGAGTGCGCCAGCTAGCGCACCTACACGCCTATCAATCGTTCCCTGTTGGGCTGAAATTCGGTCTAGCGCTAGCTGCAGTGCATCAACCGGTCGATTTTTGAGAGCCTGCATCAACTTCAGATCTTCCGGAACGGATTGACGAAGGCCGCTTATGACAAGTTGATTGGAATTCTTGAGAAATTGGTAAAGCTCTTTGCGATCTGCATAAAGTTCCATAAGCTGCACTGATGGCAGTGAGACGTACCACAGCAGCAACAGAAGCAGGAATGCCATTTTTATGTAATCGAGCGGCCAACCGACCCAAAGAACAACGACGGCGTAAAGGCCAAACACAAGCAGTGGCGCGAGTACATAGCGACTGAGAATGCTCCAAGACTGGGGGTGTTTGAGCGTGGGTTTCTCGAACAGCGGAACTACTATTCCTTCTTCGTATCTCGCGAACGCGGCGTAGATTTCGTCGATGTGGCGTGTAAGGTCCCCCCCTTCACCGTCTCGCTCTGGCGCTGAATTACCCATGAGTTCTAACACCCTAGCTCAGCGGCACTTGCGAGCGGGCGAGGATTGGCGTAGCCAAACGTAGCCTGCTCGCAAGTGTCCGACTGGAGCGCATTGTTAGCCGTCACCTTCGCCATACTCATCGGTCCCGAGCTCTTCCTGCTCCAAAAAGTCTTCGATCGCGGATCGCCACTGCGTCCAATTTCGAACTTCTTTCGCGTGTGTCTCAAGAGAATCAATGGAGGCGCCAGCTTCGACAGCCTGCCTTAGAAGTTGTAACGCCATACCTTCGTTACAGTAGCTGAGTCGATTTCGGAGAATTCCGCGAATGTAGTAGACGCGGGACATTGCTGGGTTGTTCTTCTCCTGTCGTTTGGTCGCGCATATTCCACCAACGCGCTTCCAAGCAAGCTCAACTGAATCTTGGGTTGGGGCCTCATCCTCATACTCTAGATATTGTTCTGTAGCCACCTTCATTGCAGCCATGATCTCCCCAACCTCAAATCGCCTTTTCAGGGAGTTGAGGCCCTTGATTCCGCTTTCATTCAAGCTAAAGCCAGGAACCAGCTCGGACCAATATTCACTCAGCTGCGTTGTAACGCTGTCGTCTAGATTGAGCAGCGCCTTCTGCCACTGGAACATCATTTCGATCTGTTCCTTTCGCTCCTGCAACGCTTCCAATTGCTCCCGCTGCTTGTCTAGTACAGCGGAATCCGCAAGCTTTCTGTCGGACTTTCCAAGGTTGCAGTCAACGCAGGACGTGATGAGATTTAGCAGGTCATCCGTTCCACCTTTCGATACTGGCTCGATGTGGTCAATGTGCAGCAAGACGTCGGGCGCTTTTCGACCACAGTATTGGCACGTGAAGGAGTCACGCTTGAACACCTCAAAGCGCAGCTTCTTCGGAATGGCCTTTCGATTACCCACGATCTATCAAGTGACGGCTAACGCCTGAGCTCAGCTGCGTTTGAGGCGACGCCTGCTTTTGCGGCAGCAAAAGTAGGTGGCGGGTCAAATGTCAGCTGCAGTGATGAAATGGACTCCCCCGGTAATTTAGTCGGCATCACAAGTGCCGCGC
>JAHCMK010000020.1 GCA_019192445.1 Oceanococcus sp. HetDA_MAG_MS8 | reverse complement strand
CCCTGAAGGAGCGACATCCGGAAGCGGTAGTAATCCCTCATTCCCGCTAACACCCTAGCTCAGCGGCACTTGCGAGCTGGCGAGGATTGGCATAGCCAAACGCAGCCTGCTCGCAAGTGTCCGACTGGAGCGCATTGTTATACGTCATTTTTTTCGGACATTCGAAACTTCGTAACACGCTCTACCACCTCCATAAATTCATCTATGGATTCATGTGGGCGCTCCATTGCACACAGCGGGCAACTCTGTTCCTTCCCGACATCAAACCCCACCTTGCATGGGCGATCATAGGACTCTAGCCGAAGATGACGTTTCGGCTCCCCATCACCTTCACCACCCGGCCCAAATCTATCCCAGTACGACTCGACTTCCTTGTCACTAAGTACCTGAGCATCAGCCATCACTCGTGAACAATCGCTTACACATACGTCTTCAAGCTCGGCTTGGAGAGTCCCAAGCACGGGCTCCAAAATAATATTTCGTACTTCTTGTGGGTAGTCGCGACCGTCAACGCTTTCCCAAGCATTCGTCAACAAAGCGGTGGTGGTGTCTTTACCCACCCGTAGCAACGAAATCTGGACCAGATATGTGATGGCGCCAATTAGTGGGTCCTGTCGTGCGCCATGATCATTTGCCCTAAATGCCAGATAGAGAAAGTTAACCAAACCATTGCACAGATTGGCGACAAGTACTTCGTTTGAGGCTACAGATGTCCAGTTTCTGGAGGCGATGTTGCCGTTGGCGAGCTCTGACGCGACCAAAGCGAAGAGTGATCGTTCATCCACCGAAATCTTGTCTCGTTTTTCCCAGATAGAACGAAGAGCCGGCCCATCGGAAAAAGTTGCGTAATCCCAAAGCTTGGCGCTTACGACCTCAACCCGACCCTGAGGGCTGAGGGCTTCCTTGTGCAGCCTGATGACCGCGAGGGGGTTTTTAGAACAAAGATTCTCCAACTCCGTCTTTTCCCACAATTTCACCACTGGTCGTGGATGATTCGCTTGCCACTCCTTAACCCAGTCTCTTGTTGGATTGGAAAATTGAGTGTTGGTAGCGATGACTACGACGTCTACGTGTTTTTTGCCCGAAACGTTGAGAACAGTTTCATGGACCTCGCTGGGCTCAACTGTCCCACTTCGTCCCTTCGCATCTACCCACCAAGCCTGCTTCGCCAATGTTCCGTCGGGCGATGGGGTAAAAAACGAAAGCTCCAGATCACGTCCTTGATCGGCGGCACCGCCGCCTTGACCTCCAATCCTCCATTCCAGATTCTTTGCTCCCATGGAATCGAAAAGCCAATAGAGAAGCTCTTCAAGATCCTTTCCCTTAATCTCGCTCCAGGGAATTTCGGATGGGAGGATGAGTTCAGATGCCACTAAGGCCTCCTTGACGTATAACACCTGAGCTCAGCGGCGCCATGCCCGCGCAGCGGGTGTGGCGTCCGACTGAAGCAATTTGTTATGTGCGACCTCATGCGAAGCGCCTCCGCGATTATTGTTTGCCCCGACCTAAGCATACGCGGAACCTAGGGGACTTCAATGGCGTGGCACTAATGCCCGCCAATGAGTCCTAGATTGCCCATAGCAGTTCGCGTTGAAGTACCCGACCCATTGGCAGGTGTAGCCAAGCCGTGCATTGCAGAACCTTTTGATCGAAGTGACCCTGTGATACGGCAAACGCTGGCTGGATACCGGTACGTGCGAGGGCTAAGCGAAGGTGCCCTGCCAAATGCCCATGTAAGCCTTGTAGCGGCGGGAGGCTTCACAAAAGGTTTCGCTGGCTATTCAATCCTTTCGTGCAGTACAGGCAACAGACGGCAGGACCATTTGACTGAACAGAAGCGCCGAACCAATCAGCTAACACCAGGCCCACTAAAATAAAAACTACGTTTATTGATAAAGCACATAACGCCCTAGCTCAGCGGCACTTGCGAGCGGGCGAGGATTGGCGCAGCCAAACG
>JAHCMK010000018.1 GCA_019192445.1 Oceanococcus sp. HetDA_MAG_MS8 | reverse complement strand
GTTTGGCTACGCCAATACTCGCCCGCTCGCAAGTGCCGCTGAGCTAGGGTGTTAGGCTGCAGTGAGAATCAGGTGGTAGACCAAAGCGCCAAACGATTTCGATGCCCCACTTGTCGAGAATTGACCAAAGGAAGCCGAAGTGCCAAAAACTGCATTGCGTGTGCCCGGAAACTGCGAGCCAATACGCTCGTTGCTCGCAAGACCATAGAAATTGAGGCACTTGGATTTACGGTGGTATCTCACATTGAGGGAGATCGTTTCAGAGTACGGCATTTCTGTGGCAGAGAATGGAACAGTGCCCATAAAAACCTAGTGCGACAAGGGCGCAAATGTTCATGTTTCTATCCGGCGCGCCGAAGAGCGTTTTTGGAATCTCTTCCTGAAAAGAGGCACCCATCGCCACGCCTGCCTGGGCTCTCAAGGTCGGGGGTATATCGGATTCAATGCGACGAGGATTTTTACATAGGTTCAGCTCTTGATATTCGCAAGAGAAAAAACTCGCATTTCCGCGATTTGAATCTGAAATCCCATCGAAATTTGAAGCTGCAAAGAGCATACCTGACGTCTGCCAAGGTAACTTTCGCAGTCGTTGAATTTTGCGACGCGGATGCCCGATGCGCTAGGGAGCAACATTACATCGATACTCTTTCGCCGACGCTGAATATTTCTGAGCATGCGGAAAATACGATGCAAACCCCGGAAATATTGGAAAGGATTTCCGGGGTTAATAATTACAATGCAAAGAACAGCGAAGCGGAGTTGGAGGCTGTGCTGCTTAAGCTTGTTGAGACTGGCGATCTGGATGAAGTCGTCTCCGCCACCGGCGTGTCACGGCATGTTGTCGCTGACATATCATCCGGGAAAAGCCACAAATGGCTTGCTAGAAAGATGCCAGAGGAGTACCGCACCGTGAGGCTGCAGCATGGAATGAAGCGGCTCACTGTCGAAAGGGTCGAACAGATATTGCGGGGTGCGCTTGATGGAAGGTCGAAATTGTCATTGGCGCAACAATTCGACGTGGATCGCAATGTCATCACACACGTTTTGGATCGTACGAGGAACTACGCTCAGAAGTTGTATTCCGAGCTTCCGAACCTCCGGCAAATGTGGATAGAGCTCGATGAAAAAAGAGGCAGGCAACATTGATGCGCTTGTACTCGCACAGCTCACGTGGACAGCCGCCTAACAACACGCTGCAAGGGACGTTTGACCCGTGGCCCATTTTTGCTCCCGCAAAAACGTTCCCCGCCTCAAACGCCCCTGAGCGTGGGCGTTAGGCGTCATGACCCAGCATGAAGTAATCGTTGTCGCTTGGGACGGGAAAGAGAAGCACTTATTCAACATTACGGCGGAGCAATTTCTCGACCTTGAACGATCCTCGACGCGGCTAACCTTTGGCGTTGTGTTTGAACAGCGACTCGACTTACTGATAGAAAATTTTGCTGAGTTAGAGCGTTGCATCATCGATGCGGCTCTCCGCTATGCAATTTTTGGTGGCGATACATATGATCAGCTCGGTCAAGCACGTCACACCGCAAATAGATATCTGTCGAATCTGATGTCGAGTGCCAAGATGTACTTGGATCAGACGTCCCACGATCTTTCGTCTATTTTCGGGCACGGCTCTGAGGCTCACTTAACATTTGTGCAGGCATCACGAGACGAGTATGACCGATCACTTTCTTATCGGTGTCTTGAGGCGCTTAGAAATCATGCTCAACATCGTGCATTGCCTGTTCATGGAATGGAATTTTCTGTTGGAGTCGATGAGGTGGATTCGGATAGCAAGTTCACTAAACACAAAGCTTCAATGTCTATTTCCGTAAGAACGTTGAAGCGCGAAGGCAGCTTCAAAGCGGCAGTACTGAGCGAGTTGGAGGAGTTTGAGTCTGATGACGATAGAATCCAGCTAATGCCTTTTGTCCGCGATTACATAGGCGGCATCGGAGTGGTGCATCGAAAGACCAGGGAGTTTCTGGAGCCCACATTTGTCAGGGACGACTCACAAATAAGCCTGCTTTTTGATCTTGTTGAGGACGCGGTCGGAAAACGCGACGCCAGAGTGGATGTAATATTCAGGCCGAAGGGTAGCCCGGAAAGGTCACGCTACTTTTCAGAGAGGGCAACTAAGGATCGTCTGGCCTACGCTAAGAAGAACCCGAGGCCACACAGTTTGGATCGGCACTATGTGTCTTCGAGGCCTGACAAATGACGCCTAACAATGCGCTTCAGTCGGACACTTGCGAGCAGGCTGCGTTTGGCTACGCCAATCCTCGTCCGCTCACAAGTGCCGCTGAGCTTGGGTGTTGGGCGTCATGAGTGAGCATTTGCCATTTTCAGCGTATTTGGCGTGTACGGCTATCTCAACGACTCTGGCATTCCTACTGTCGGCCAGGAAAGCACGAGCGCGCTATACCGAAGATGAGCTCCTTGCAATACACTCCGGTTGGCTTTCCTTAGTTTTACTGGCTTCTCCGATTCTTCTGTACCTGGCTTTGTCCAAGTCGAGTAACGGAGTGATTCAAGTTCTTGGCTCAGAAGGCGTCTCCACACTCTCAGCGGTGTTTGCGTTCTTCGGCGCAATGGAGCTGTGTGGCGCGTTCGCTATGAATCACACGATGAAACTCCGCCCTCAACGCATACAGGCCGTTTGCTCATCTGTATTGCTTCTTTATTCGGTGGCCTTAGTAACAGTAGTAGAACAAATTCACTCCCAAAACCCTAGCTACCTATCAGCGGCGTGGAACTGTGTCTTGGTTTTGTGGGGAATATTTGCGTATTTTGGCTCGGCCGGGGTCGTTAGGCTCGCAGAAGCTCGGACGGGCGCCCAGGAAAGTTGATGTTGTCTGTATAGCAGAGCAGGTGTTTCAAACTATGCAAAATGTGGTTCATTGGTCGGAGTTACCTGCTTCGACCGTAGAGGAAGCGATGGATTTTCTTTTTCACGTCTCCTCTGCACTTAAAACGCAAGCTGTCGCGTCACCGTTTTTCGACCTGCCTGAGCACGGTGCTTTAAAAGCACAATTGTCAGAAATGGCGGATGAGCTTCATGGGATGCAAACGGACATCTCATGCAGCTGACGCCCAACAAATCGCTTCAGCTGACGTTTGACTCGCCGCTCGGTTTGGCTACGCCAATCCCTCCCGTCGAATCAAACGCAGCTGAGCTCAGGTGTTAGCCGACTGGAGGATTTATGAACCCAGAAGAGTTCGACCGCTTCCTCGG
>JAHCMK010000017.1 GCA_019192445.1 Oceanococcus sp. HetDA_MAG_MS8 | reverse complement strand
CATGGAAACTTTCGCGGTGCTGCGCGCCGCCAGGGATTTCGCGAGGCGATGCGGGCGGCCGGCCTTTCGGATACGCGGATCCTGCGGGTCGGCAAGCCGCCCCTGACCATCGAGGACGGCGCCGAAGCGACCAAAGTCCTCCTGGAGCGGTTTCCCGACACCGACTGCGTCTTCTGCGTGTCGGACGTGCCCGCCTTCGGCATGCTGTCGGCGCTGACGGCGCTCGGACTGAACGTCCCCGGCGACATCGGCCTCGCCGGTTTCGGGGACTTCGAAGTGTCGCGCTTCGCGTCCCCGTCGATCACCACCGTCGTCGTCGACCCGAAGCGCATCGGCGGCGAGGCGGGACGCCTGATCGGGCGGCTCCTCGCCGATGGCGTCGCGCCGCAGCAGATCACGCTGGCTGATCCGTCCCAGGCGATGCTTGCGCGCTGTGCAGACCTTCCTGTGCGCCGCTCCTTGAGCCGCTTGGAGGACCTACCCTTTCAGGATGGTGCCTACGCCATCGTCACCTGCGCCTGGGCTCTGGAGACAGTGCCCGACCCCATAGAGGCCTTGTAGGAGCTTTGCCGGGTCCTGCGGCCGCGGGGCGTGCTGTGCTTGACGTTTTGCGCCGATAAACCGCCATTGGGCCTGATGGACTGGTTCATGCGGCTCGCGCTGACGCGGCGCGGAACTGGGCGCTTTCTGCGCATCGGCCATGTGCGGGCTCTGCTCGAAAACCTTCTGATGGATGACGTGCGGGTGCTGCCGACGGCAGGTCCCGCCGCAACGCTCATTGCGCGCCGTAGCCGGGGCTAGGCGCGCGAACCTGTCCGCTTGGCCAGGCCGATTCAATACCCGAACCCTCAATCCCCTCCCTTGAATGTAAAAATGGAAAGACCAATGACGACGTCCCAACTCCCCCTGACCCACGAACGCAATCAGCCGGAGCTTTACGGGCATCTGGGCAAGACCCATTTGCTCATGGCGAACCACGGCCTTGATCACACGCTATCGGTTCTGATCGAGCTTCGGGCATCGCAAATCAATCAGTGCGCTTACTGTGTGGTCATGCACCTGGAGCAGGCCAGAAAAGGTGGCGTGCCCCAAGAAAAGCTCGATGCGCTGGTTGTTTGGCACGACGTTGAGCTGTTTTCGGATGCCGAACGTGCGGTGCTCGCGTGGACCGAGGCGCTGACCTACCTTGATCGGCAAACCGATCTGTCATCCCTGCGATCGCAGTTGCGCGCCCATTACTCTGACGAGGAGATTGCGGTGATCACCGCCGATGTGGGTATGATCAACCTTTGGAACCGGGTTCAGAGATCAAAGCACTAGTCTGCAGCAACAATGCACCTGTGCACCGCTGATGGACCGTCAGATCTGAGATACGGTGACCGGTATGCCGAGCCAAGGAAACAAAATCATGAATTCAAAATCCGCTACCTTGCACATGCTGTGTGGGAAGGTTGCCGCAGGAAAATCAACACTGGCAGCAAAGCTCGCGGGCGCCAGCCAAACCGTTTTGATCGGCGAGGACGCTTGGCTGCATTTGCTGTACGCAAATGAAATAAAAACACTGCGCGACTTCCAGCACCGCAGTCTGCAATTACGCGAGGCGATGGCGCCGCATATCGCCTCGCTCCTGCGCGCTGGCCTGTCTGTTGTGCTCGACTTTTATGCCAATACGATCGAAAGCCGGGTTTGGATGCGCGGGATAATCGAGGAGACCAGCGCAGCGCATGTTCTTCACGTCATGACGCCCCCAGACGCTGTGTGTCTTGCCCGGCTGAGGCAACGCAATGCGTTTGGCACTCATGAATTTCAGGTGACTGAAGACCACTTTCGCCAAGTCGCCGAGCACTTCGTTGCTCCCAAACCAGAAGAGGGTTTCAATATTGTTTTACACACCTAGTTACATTTCTCGATGATTGGTCGCTTACTTGCATCCCACCAAGCCAAAAATCGGGGTGGGGCCGCTGAGTATCAGATAAACGCTATATCCAGCATTCGCATGTCCGCTCTGCCATCAACTGGGACTGGGTCTCCAAAACCCTACGTGCTTGGAAACTCAACAACAGTCGTTTTTGATTGCCGCACCGCGCCTGGATTATGTCCGCTTTGCCGCCAATCGCGGCCCTGGCACCCAGTACGGCGTCAGCACCGACGGCAGCGAGCCAAGACGCGTCTTTTCCGTTCCGACTGGCGCTCCTGTGCTAGTGCGCGGAACGCACTGGCCGGAGCCCCCTATGTCCGGTCTTCTTCACCGGTCACCGCCTATGGAGGGCCTAAACCAGGCGCGTTTCGTTCTAGTGCTGGATCCCTTTTGGCAGATAACGCAAAAGCCAGTTGATCTTGGCCCGCACTAGACCAAAATTATTTCAGGTATAGGTTAGATCGCGCCCGGCGCTTGAGCCCCAAAGGTTTAACGTCACATTTTCCACCGGGAGAATGGGATCTCTATAGCTCGATATTTTCTGCTAGCTCCAAAGCGTCTTCTACCTCGACACCCAAGTAGCGAACGGTGCTGTCGATCTTGGTGTGACCGAGTAGGAGCTGCACCGCTCTTAGATTACCGGTCTTCCGGTAGATCAGCGTCGCCTTGGTTCTGCGCATCGAGTGAGTTCCGTAAGCTGAGCATCGCAGACCGATTGAATTAACCCAGTCGTCTACGAGACGGGCGTACTGGCGTGTCGAGAGGTGGCGGTTGCAATCCTTCCGGCTTGGAAACAGCCAGTCATACTGCTCCAGTCCTTTGAACTCACACCAATCGCGGATCGCTTCACGGGACTGATCCATGATCTCGAATTGGACCGGATTGCCAGTCTTCTTCTGAATGATCTTGGTTCGGCTCCGAATCTCGCCACCTGTGCGAACGTCAGAGACCCTCAAGCTCAACAAGTCGCAGCCGCGCAGTTTGCTGTCGAGCGACAGATTGAACAGGGCCAGATCACGCTTCTTATTGGCGATTTGAAGTCTGACCCGGATGGCTCAAACCTCACGCGGCTTGAGCGGCGGTTTTTGCCCGACGAGTTTACCTTTATTCCAATGGCGACATAGGGCGGCATACTGGAGTATGACAGCCATGGCTGATCTCCTTTCCTCTAAAGATCAGCATTGAACCATGGGATGAAGCTAACGTCCGCTTTTGCCGCCCTAGCAGCGTGGTGCCGAGCTGCCGCTTCATATTAGAAGCTGAAATCGGACGCCCGATCGTTATCGCGCTTGTTCTGTTATCAAGCCCTATCGCTTGACACTGGCCTTCTTTGAACTTCGATAGACCAATCGGGCACGTAAACGGAGGCGGTTGCCAACAATGTACTCAGCAACGAAAATCGTTGTGATTACCGAGCGTTCCATTCTAGAGGGCATCGCCGACTTGCTGGCCGAGCACGGTGCGACGGGCTACACCTACACCTCGGCTGGCGGAAAGGGCAGTCGCGGAAAGAGGCGCAACGATAGGGCGCCTCAAGTTGCTGGGGTTTTGGAGAACATCAAGATCGAGGCTATCGTTTCAGATCACGACGTTGCAGAGCGAATTACCGAGGCCATCGTTGACGCTTATTTCGACAACTACTCAGGCATCACTTATGTCGAGCCGGTCGAAATTCTGAGGCCGGGAAAGTTCCAGATTTGAGTGGTCAACCCTGACAGAGGACTGGCGCGAGTTAAAACACAAGTTCAGCCAATGCGATGAAGAACGGGATCCCCAGACCTATGGCGATGGGGGTACCGACGCTTGTTGATGAACCGATGTAGCTGGAAGGGTTGGCGCTTGGAATCCCCGCTCGTAGTGTCGGCGGGCCGGAAATGTCGGATGACGAGCTGGCTAAAACCGCCAACAAGATCACACCGCCAGGGCTGAACCCGGTTACGAGATGGATCAAGTAACCGAGGCCAAAAGCAATCAATCCGTGAACAAGCGGCATGACAGCAGCGTATACGGCATACCATTGGGCCACCCGCCGAAGCTCGTTCAAGCGCTGCCACGCTTCCATTCCCATGATCAGCATGAGCACCGACAGCAGCCCCCGGAAGAGAGGGTCATAGAACGTGTCAAAGACACGTCCCGGGTTGGTGAAGAGCCCAAGAAGTAGGCCGAGCAGCAAGGCTGATAGCGCTGCCCCCTGCAAGCTGTCTTTCACAATTGACCAGGTACTAACGCGCCTGCCCCTCTTTGCGCCTTCCTTTTCCGAGTGCAGGCGCGCCAAAACGATGGCCAATACCAGCGCCGGGATATCCATAAATGGATAGAGCGCCGGCACCCACGCCTCGTACGCGATCCCGTCTTGCTCCAACAACACCATGGCTGCACCGAGCGTCGAGGCGCTGACAGCTCCAAACAGACCGGCGGTTGCGATGGCATCGTCGCGCTTGATGCCCGGCATTCGAGCAAGCGTGACGAGTCCAAGAATGACGATGCCACCCCCAACGAAAACCGCAGCAAGGGCGGGCAGGATCATATCCGCTAGATTTGCGTCACGGATTTCCATGCCTCCGTTGAGGCCTATGCGCATGAGCAACATGAAAACCGCGAACTTGTAGATGGCGTCGGGAATGACCAGCTTCGATCCAGACGCCGCCAGTAAGACGCCGCCGATAAGAAAAGCCAAGGTTGGAGATTGGAACTGGCTGACAACGCGCAATCCGAACTCAGCTACGATCTCCAAAGCAACCTCATTCGTTTTCGTTGAGCCTTAGTGAGCACAGAACTCGCTTCTCGCGCAGTTTCGTTGCAGGTTTTGCGGGCCGGAGGAAGGCCAGGTTTAGAGGCCGCAAGCCGGTTAAGGTGGATGTCCAATTCTTGAATGCAGGGCCAGTAGCGTCCGACAAGAGCAGCTGCCTCGAGTCTAGAAGCAGGGTGGACAGGCTCCGCCTCGAAACAATGAAAAGCCCCAGGGTGTGAACTTGAAAGGCAAGTGAAAATGCTCCGCGAGGTGCTCGATCCCGAATCTGTAGATTGCCGTTTCCATAAACGCGGGATTGGGTACAGCCACGCTAGCCGCTCGATAGTACTTGGCGACATCAAACTCCACCTCGTACAATCCAGCTATAATCCCCTGGCCATCCTGATCTGAATGCGGAAGCACACCGGATGCTGAACAGCTTCCCGATGCGATGAGCTCACGCGTCTCTGCCACACGCCAAAGGCGAATCTGTAGGCCCTCGGCCGGAATGCCGCGAGCAATGTCGACACAGTGGATGGAGATTCCCCCGACAGCAGCATCTGCTTGTTCAGGCATTGATTTGTCTCCTTGTCGCGCTCGCACCTGATCGAGAGTCTGGGCTCAATCAGCAAACCGCAAACTACCTGAACCTCGGTAACCTCCGCGGTCTTCATCTAGCCGAATACCTCGAGACCGACGCCGTGCGGTTCTTGTTGCGGTGACGCTGCAATACGTTAAGTTATATCGTAACGCCACTCCAGGTGGCATCCCAGAGCGCAATGCGGTGATGGATGGCCTTGAGCAGCGAACTCACCTTTTGGCCTGCCCAAAGAGGGCAAGTCGATCCGCTCAGTCGTTCATTTCAGGCCGTTCGAAACCTTAACAGCGCACTAGATGCCAGGCGAGATCGTGCCGACCTAAGACCCAACGATAGTGCGGCAATCTCAAAAAGAGAGGCCGTCGTTTGACTGATACTTGTGTCTGTTAGCGGGAAAGAAACAACATGACTGTGCTCACCACCCACGTAGGATCCTTGCCGCGATCGCAAGAGGTTGTCGATTTCTTATTCGCTCGCGAGAGGGGCGAGCATTATGATCAATCACAGTTTGACGCTGCCATGTCCAAAGCCGTGGATGAAACCGTTGCTCGTCAAGCAAGTGTGGGGATCGATATCGTCAGCGATGGTGAGACCTCGAAAATCTCCTACTCTACGTATGTGAAGGATCGTTACAGCGGCTTTTCCGGGGACAGCCCCCGCAGCGCCCCAGCTGACCTGAAGCTGTTCCCAAGCTTTATGGAGCGGCTGTCCAACAGTGGTGGAACGCCGACCTATTCTCGTCCGCAGTGCACGGGTGAGATCAGATCACTCGGCAATGACGATCTCGACAAAGATATCGCCAACCTGAAGGGCGCCATGGAGACGCATGGAGTGAAGAGGGGCTTTATGAATGCTGCTTCGCCGGGTGTGGTAGCACTCTTCTTGCCCAACCAGCATTACCCATCTCGCGAAGCTTACCTTGAGGCCTTGGGCGATGCTTTGAAGCCTGAATATGAGGCGATCGTTGCGAGCGGGCTTGACGTTCAACTGGACTGTCCAGACCTAGCTTTGTCGCGGCAGATGCTCTTTTCTGAGCTGACTGACGATGAGTTCATTAAAATAGCAGAGTTCAACGTTGAGGTCCTAAATCACGCGCTGCGCGATATCCCGAGCGATAAGGTGCGCGTGCATGCCTGCTGGGGCAACTATGAGGGCCCACACGTTTTGGATATTGCCATGGATAAGGTGTTCAGAACGCTGATGTCCATCAATGCACGCTACCTGTCTTTTGAGAACGCCAATCCGCGTCATGCCCATGAGTGGAAGGTGTTTCGCGAACGAAAGAAAGAAATCCCCGAAGACAAGGTCCTTATGCCGGGTGTTATCGATTCCACGACAAACTTCGTAGAACATCCTGAGTTGGTTGCTGAACGGATCGGCCGTTTCACTGACATCGTTGGCGAAGACCGAGTGATCGCGTGTAGCGATTGCGGGTTTGGTACCTTCGCTGGATACGGCGCAGTTGATCCTGAAATCGCGTACGCGAAGCTTGAGTCGATGGCGGAAGGGGCATCGTTGTCCGTTGCCCAAGCTGCTTAGCGTACACTGCGAGCCTGGTGGTTAGCACTGGGAGAGGCATGATGCTTGAGCCATCTAGCGCGACCACCTTCATCAAGGGCGCAACCATACTTGCTATGGGGGGCGAGCATGGGGATCGCCCTTTCACAGGTGACCTTCTTATCAAAGGCAACGCCATAGCAGAGGTGGGCCCAGATCTGGCGCCGCCGCGATCCGCCACGGTGATGAACGGCGAAGGCAAGCTGGTCATGCCGGGGCTCGTCAACGCACACACGCATTCCAGTGAGACGTTCTTCCGCGGCCGGTATGAGGGGATGCCACTCGAACTCTGGCTGCTCTACGCGTACCCTTTACTCCTCGGGACGATCCTGCCACCACGCCTCATATATCTGCGTTCTCTTCTTCTAGCGATGGAAGCGCTCAAGAGTGGCGTGACACTGATGTGTGACGATTTCTTCGATCCACCGCATCATGATCACGAGCGTCTGGCGATGGTCTTTCGGGCCTATGATGAGATTGGCATACGGGCCAATGTATCGAGCGCGGTGATGAACATTCACCCGTTAGACACCTTGCCTTATGCCCGCGATCTCGTGCCAGCTGATCTGCAGGCGGAACTCGACCTTGGCCCGATGATCAGCGCCGACGCGTACATTGACTACGCAAAGGAGGCCTTCGCACGGTTCCACGAGGAAGACGGGCGGCTGCGCTTCATGATTGCGCCATCTGCGCCACAACGCTGCACACCAGACCTCCTGCAGGCGTGTAGCGCATTGGCGCTGGAGCGTCAGGTGCCGTTTCATACCCATGTCCATGAAACCAAAACGCAGGCCGTCACGGGTCCCGAACTCTATGGCATGAGCTTGGTTCAATACATGAAGGACCTTGGCGTACTGACCCCAAACGTGGCCATCGCCCATTCAGTTTGGATGAATGAGGACGACATCGAACTGCTTGGTGAAGCCGGGTGCTCTGTTGCCCACAATGCCGTATCAAACCTCAAACTGGGCGCAGGCATCGCTCCCATTCGCCGGTTGCTCAACGCCGGCGTCGTC
>JAHCMK010000016.1 GCA_019192445.1 Oceanococcus sp. HetDA_MAG_MS8 | reverse complement strand
GGCAGCTCACACGGGCTTGGCCGCAACTGGCGCGCAATTTTCCGGCTGTGGCGACCCTACTCCGCCACAGCCCTCCCATCTCGGCTAAGCGCCTAGAGCTTTGCCAAGTCCGCCACACGCTGGGTCAGGCGCGGCAAAAAAGTGTGCTGTAAACCAAACAGGGTGGCGTAAGGGGGCGCAATGCGTGCAGGCCGCTTCCGAATAGCCTTTTCAATCCAGGACGCCGCCTGCTCTGGGCTGAGTCCCGGCAGGCGTGCGTAGACTTTGGTGGGCGCAATCATGGGCGTTTTCACAATGGGGAAATGCACCGTTGTGACCGCGACACCAGCATGTCTTAACTCCGACCCTACGGAATGCGAAAAAGCATCCAGAGCTGACTTGCTTGCCGCGTAGGCGGCAAAACGCGGGGCCGGCATGAGCGTACCCCAGGTCGAAATATTGACCAGATGGCCAGATTTGCGCTCTAGCATGCCTGGCAAAAGGCCCAGGCTCAGCCGCACCGCCGCAAAGTAGTTCAGCTGCATACAGCGTTCGAAGTCGTGCATGCGCTGCAATGACTCGCGAATTCCACGGCGGATGGAGCGGCCCGCGTTGTTGACTAAAACGTCGCAGACCGCGCCTCGATCCTTCCACTGCTGTAGCCAGTCATCTACGGCCGTAGCGTCACTGAGATCCAATACGCTGTACTCCGCCTGCCCGCCACGCATGCGAATGGCCTCAACAACCGCCTGCAACTCCTCCTCGCGACGGGCAATAAGATGCAAGTTGGCACCCGCATCGGCCAGCCGCATGGCAGTCGCGCGCCCGATGCCGCTGGATGCGCCAGTAATCACAATATGTCGATTTTTGATTCGCTCAGTCACTCTTCATTCGTCCATGCTTCGCCTGACGCTACACCATCATCACGACCACAAAACTCACCGCAAGCTGGGCTGATGCCAAGACCTGAAACGGTTTTAACACCGCTTCGGGATCGCGTTCCGCGCGCCGCAAAACGGTATGCAGCCGCAGGCTGTGCCTGGCCAGGGCATGGCCCATGCACACAAAAACCATGCAGGCCAGCAGCATGTGCACCCGTAGGTCACGCCAGGCTATGGCCAGCACGGAAACGGCCGACACGCAGGCCCCCAATAACAAGACCCGAGGGACCAGCTCACGAAATAGCGCGGCCGCCAACATGCCACGGGCGTGCTGCAACATTGGCAGAAGCACTACCGTCAGCACCAATTGCACACCGAATGCAGCGGCGACGCTTAGCCGGACCAGTAGCTCCTCGGGTGGCAGCACGCTTAGCGCCCCTGGAAATTCGCCGCACGACGCTCCAAAAACGACGCCACACCTTCCTGCACATCCTCACTGTCCATCAAAGGCGCCAGCCTAGCGACCAAGCGCTGCGCTTCCTCTTGAGCCGCGCCGTCTAAGCTGGCCCGCGAGGATTCCAAACTCGCCTGCACGCCTAGCGGCGCCTGCGCGGCGACTTTCTCGGCCATGGCCAACCCTGCGGCAAAGACCTGATCATCGGCGACCACCTCTTGCACCATACCCAGGCGTAGAGCCTCCTCGGCGCCGAACTCATCTCCGGTGAGCAAATAGCGCTGGGCATTGGCATAACCAAACTCCTGCACCATGCGGATACTGGCTCCACCCACCGCGTAGATACCGCGTTTGACCTCAATTTGGCCAAAACGAACCGACTCCCCACAAATGCGGATATCCGCCGCCAGCGCCAGCTCAATACCAATGGTGTAGCAGATGCCATGGATAGCAAACACGATGGGCTTACGCACCCGTTTGCCGGGGCGCAGTGCAACCGGGTCGCATTCATCGGAGGCCACATCTGGCCACGCGCCGGACGCAAAGACCTCCGTCCACTGTGGTAAGTCCAGCCCCGCCGTGAAATGTTTGCCGTGGGCGTATACCAAGCCGCAACGCAGCTCAGCGTCGCGGTCCAATATGGCATAGGCCTGGGCCAGCTCACGCCACAGTTGGCGGTCGAAAGCGTTGTACTTCTGTGGGCGATTAAGCCCCATCAGCAGCACATGCCCGCGCTGTTCTACGTCTAAGACATCGAATTTCATGTGTCTCCCCTCAAGCCAACCAGATTTAGCCGCCGGCTAGTAAGCCTTGCTCCTGCAAGTAGTCCAACACCTGCTGAGCCATCACGCCAGGGTCTCCCTCGGCTGTTCTCAGTACTAACTCTGGCGCCTCCGGAGCCTCGTAGGGGGAGTCGATGCCGGTGAAGTTGGGAATCTGACCCGCGCGCGCCTTGCGGTAGAGACCCTTGGGATCGCGCGACTCGCAGATGGCCAAATCGGTGTCCACAAAAATTTCCACAAATTGGCCGTCTGGCACTAAGGCGCGGACCATATCTCGATCAGCACGGAAGGGCGAGATGAATGCCGTGAGCACAATGAGCCCGGCATCCACAAAGAGTTTCGACACCTCGCCAATGCGGCGAATATTCTCCACCCGTTCGGCGTCAGTAAAACCTAGGTCTTTGCAGAGGCCATGGCGGACGTTGTCGCCATCAAGAAGGTAGCTAAACGCTCCACGCTTGAGAAGTTCAACTTCAACAGCATTGGCAATCGTCGATTTACCGCTGCCACTCAGGCCTGTAAACCAGAGGATTGCGGGTTTCTGGCCGCGTTGCGCGACGCGCTCTGCATGGCTGACCTGGTGATCATGCCAAACGATGTTCTCTGCACTCATTAGCCCTGTCCTCCGTCCTTGAGAACGCTTAGCAAGCGCTCGGCTGGCAGATATCCCGGTTGCATGCTGCCGTCCGGCAAGATCACCGCCGGTGTGCCTCGAACGCCTACAGCCTGACCCGCTTCGTATTGCGCCATCACAGGGTTTTCGCAATTATCCCCGGACACCTCTCCACCCATTTTGGCGGTGGTCATGGCCTCGTTTTGATCATCGGCACACCACACCGCTTCGGCCTTTTGGAAGCTTGGGGTATTTGGGCCGCTACGCGGGTAGAAAGCATAGCGAACGGTAATTCCACGTTTGTTGTACTCCGCCATTTCCCGATGCAGCTTGCGGCAGTAACCACAATCAATATCCGTAAAAACGGTGATCACATACTTTTCATTCTCGGCCGGGAAGCTAATGAAGGAGCCGCCCCCTACGCGTTCCAATTCCCGCAGGCGCAGCGTTTTGCGCTCTTGCTCGGTAATGGAAACGCCACTTTGTACGTCGACGAGATCGCCACTGAACACATAGCGGGCGTCAGACGTCACGTAGAAGAAGGCCATTCCACGGGCCACTTCGTAAATCCCCTCCACCGGACTGGGCCGAATATCGTCGATATTGAGGCTCGCCATGGCCGGCTTGAGGCTGGAAAAAATATGCTTGATGGCCTGTTGGTCATCCGCTGCTGCATGCGCACTAAATGCAATCATCAGTGCCGCAGTCAGGTGCTTAATCATGGTGACAATCGTCCTACTTGTGTGTGTCATGTTGGCCCCTTGGACCCAGCGCTTTGCCTTTTGTGCCATTCACGGGCATTTCAGACATTCAGCCCGTACCTCTTAGGCACGCGGATGGTGCTGAGCGTGCAGTTGAGCCAGCCTGGCTTTGGCGACATGGGTGTAGATTTGCGTGGTCGACAAATCTTGGTGCCCAAGCAGCATCTGCACAGCCCTTAAGTCTGCGCCATTTTCTAATAGATGGGTGGCAAATGCATGCCGCAAACCATGCGGAGACAGCTCTGACGAAACACCTGCCTGCACGGCTAGATTCTTGATAATGCGCCAAAAGTTCTGCCGAGTCATGGCGCCGTTGCGGCCCGGAAAGAGTACATCTGCGCGGCGCGCAAGACGAAGCTGCGGCCAAGCTTCGCGCAGATAGCGCTGGACCCAATACAGGGCCTCGCCACCCAGCGGCACTAGGCGCTCTTTATCCCCCTTACCACGAATGAGCAAGTAGCCCCCATCTAAGTGCAACTGATGAGCCGCCAAACCGACTAACTCACTCACCCTCAGGCCACAGCCGTACATCAGCTCCAGCATGGTGCGATCGCGCAGCCCCTTAGCATTCTCCAGCGGTGGCGCTGCCAATAGCCGGTCCACATCTTCAGCCGTCAATACCCTCGGCAGTGGGCGGTTTGTCTTGGGGCGCTGCAGCGCCGCCGCCACATTAGGACTGACTTGGCCCGTTTGCGCGGCCCAGCGAAAAAAGGCGCGCCAGCTCGCAATCCGTCGCGCCTGAGTACCTGCGGCCAGGCCAGATTCGGCCAACCACTGCTGCATTTGTGCGCTATTGAGCTCCCGCCAATCGAGCTGTGCCCGCGCAGCCAGCTTGAGTAAGGCCCGAATATCGCTGCGGTAGGCCTCGACACTACGCTCTGACAGCCCCTGATCCAGCAGTAATGCTGCACAAAACGCGTCGAGTGCTTGATCTGGATCCATGCGGTCGAATGGCCTTGTTTGGGAAGATGATGAGTCAATCGCTGTGCTCGCAATCTCAACCACCAATGGCGCACAGGCAACAGACATCACCCTCAAGCCTAAGACCGTGATTCCGCGCCTGCATTACCGTCTCTTCGGGAGCTGCAGCCATAGCGACCCAGCAGGCTAGAATGCCCTTATGCGAGAGATATTGACATTGACTGGCATTTGTCTGGCCACCTTCTCGGTCCTGACCTGGGCCCAGAGCCCAGATGCGACCGTAGCTGCGCGCATTCAAGCGCTGTATGACCAGCCCGATCCATCGCAACGAGCATGGTTGGAGCAATGGCTAGACTATCCACAACGCTCGGACGCCAGCTTTGCGGAAAGCCGCGCCGGCCACGCACCTAGCCGTCTGTCTATGGCGGCAATGGCAAACGCGGCCCTCATGCAGCTTGATATCGCTGCCAAAGTGCAAGAACTACAGGCTGGTTGGAAAGAGCTGCCTCAAGCCGGCCAAGCTTCAGAGGTAGAGATCCAGGCATGGTCACGCTGGCTTCATAGCTGCGACCCGCTACCACCAGAGGTTCTTGCCGCTGGACCTGAGCATGCCTGGCCCGAGCCCTTGCTCGCCTATTTGGCACAGCGCATAGATGCCCCGGACTGGCGACATACCTGGTTAGAGCGGGCGCAATCCGCGAGCAGCCTGCGCCACATACAACGCGAGCTGCCCAACCTCAGTCACACCGAGTTGCAGGCATTGAGCCACAACCCCGCGCTGTCGAATCAGGCTTGGAAGGCCTGGGGTCGACGTGCTGCCGTAGGAGACCCTCGTGCACAAAAGATCCTGGCTGCAGCTTGGAGTACTCAAACAGACCTACCCGCAGTCGCTGCAGGATTGGCACTTTGGCCAGCCGCGCTGCAGCAAGCCCATCGCTGGAAAAGCACCAAGGCCCTGGGCAGCGCGGAGCGCAAGCTGGCCGCGTTGGTCCTGATTCATGCGGGTAGCAATGTGGTGGACGACTAATGCTCAAACGCGTCCTGACTATCGCCCTCCTCCTGAGTCCCTGCGCCCAAGCTCGTGTGTTGACCTACGTGGAGACGAATCCCGAGGCCGACTCTGACCGTGTCGCCTTAGGTTACCCAGTGCCCCAAGTCGCGGATCAAAGCCAGCCCCTGGCTGGATTTCGCAGTCTTGCCGGCATCTATCTCAGACATCGAGAATTGGCCGTGGAGAGCCAAGGCCCACGTTTGGAGGAGTGGGGCCGCAGCCTAGAAGATCGGCCTATCGAGGCCTTGTGCTTTGGGCCCGATGAAGCCACGCAGGTGCTCTATACCGGGGGCATCCATGCACGGGAATGGGCCTCGCCCGAAGCCGTTTTAGGACTAGCCGAATGGCTAACCCTGGAGAGGCAGCAGCCCCTGGTTAGCTGGGCCGCACAAAGCATACCGCTGTGCCTACTCACGGTGATGAACCCTGATGGTTTAGCCCATACACAGCAGATTGCGGCTCAGACCCGCATTTGCGAAGCACCGGAGCAGCCTGGTGTTGGCGCAAACTGCGCGGCGAGTACCTCCGTCCCCCGCGATGGCCGCATGCGGCGAAAAAACCTGCGTGACGCCGACAACAACCTGGACACCACTGCTAACACCCTGCTGGGCGTGGACCTGAATCGCAACGTAGGGCGGTTTTGGGCCAGCAGCAGCGATTTAGGCCGATCCAGCAACTCCCCCGATCGGCTGGTCTACCACGGCGAAGACCGCGGTAGCGAGCCTGAAACTGCCTTGTTGGAGGACTGGGTCAGCCAAGCATCACCGGATCAACTCCGCCTTTATGTCGATGTCCATAGCTTTGGACGCCTCTACTTCTGGAACTGCTTTGGTCTCCCGCGCCTGGACAGCACCGCCAACGACTGGGTGGAGCGTTTTCGCTTGGCGGCGCGCACTCCCTACCGCAATGTGCCCACCGGCAACCCTAATACCGGCGAGGGCTGCGGCGACTTCGGCATTGGCGCTACCGATGAGCTGTTTGGTTTCGAGCTCAAGGTGCCGGCTTACACTCTGGAGTTAGAGCCCGCACAGAGCTCGGCAGAGTATGGTGGACGCGGGGTGACCCGGGATGGATTTATCCTGCCCGAGCGCATCGTTCCCGCCATGCGTGTAGATGCCCGGCAGATGCTACTGCTGGCCGCTAACCTCAGCCAGGGCCGGCCCTGGCTACGCAGGGTCACAGCGCGCAGCACCTCAGGCGCCATTGTTTATCAAGCCCAGTGGCGAGAGGTTGCTCAAGAGCGTCAGTTGGATGTGCAGTCCGCGCAAGATTTGGAACCCGGTCAAACGCTACACATTGATTTGCAATTTGATCGCCCTATGCGCTGGATCAATGCCGAGAACAACGTTGACCACTACCCCGGCTTGGCTCAAGCCATTCCCCCGCGCCTGCAATGGCAATCATCGGTGCAGCAATGGGACATCGATACCCAAAACGGTGAATGGCTACGCAGCTCTACTCAGCAGCCGCTCACAACCTTCAGCCTGAGCACAACGGTGCCTGCGAATTGGAGCCCCGCTGAGGGGCTACAACTACTGACCCGTAGCTTGGACAATGCATTACAACCCCTGGATGCCAATCCGGCCACACCTGCGCGCTGGCGGGATGGCGCTTTTGATCAGAAGGAAGATGGCGCTGATCAACAACACTGCTTTACCGCAGTGAGCGCCCAAAGCTGTCTACACAGCGGCTCCGGCGCAAACGATGATTCCGGCGGCGGTTCTGGCGGCGGCAGCCTGTGGCTAGGCTTACTCGCCCTGCTCGGCCACCGAGGGCGCAGATCATGACCCAATCGGCTGTGGCCCCAACCCCTATTGGCCCCCAGGCTCATTATTCCCAAGCCCTGAAGGACGGCCTCCTGCAGCCAGACGCCGCGCAGGAGCGCGCTGTACAAAGCCTGCAACGCGTCTACAGCGCATTGACGAGCGCTCCGACGCGTAAGTGGTTTGGCCGACGCAAAAGCCAAAACATCAAGGGTCTCTATATGTATGGCGGCGTGGGACGTGGCAAGACCATGCTCATGGATATGCTGGCGGCCGACCTGCCCCCTGGAGTCGCACACCGGGCCCACTTCCACCATTTCATGGCCCAGGTACACACGGCCATCAAACAATACGCGGACCAGCCAGACCCCCTACTGCCTATTGCCAAAGATTTATCCAAACGCTGCCGGGTCCTCTGCTTTGACGAGTTTTTCGTGTCCGACGTTGCCGACGCCATGATATTGGGGCGGCTGATACAACAACTCTTCGCCGAGGGATTGGTGTTGGTAGCGACCTCCAACCAGGCGCCCCAGCAGCTTTACACCAATGGCTTGCAACGCAGCCGGTTCCTGCCGGCCATTGAGGCCCTGGAGAGTCAATGCGAGGTTCTCAATGTGGACGGAGGTACCGATTACCGGCTGCGCGAGCTCACCCGCGCTCACACCTATCACCACCCCTTAGGGCCACGCACCGACACGGTGTTGAAGGAGTGTTACGAACATCTGACGGGTGAGGCCGCGCAAACCGCACTGCCCGTGGATGTGCTGGGGCGGGATATTGCGGTTGAAGCCCGCGCCCATGATGTGGCTTGGTTTCGCTTCAGCGAACTTTGTGAAGGCCCGCGAGCCGCCGCCGATTACATAGAGCTGGCGCGGGAATTCGGCACGATCCTGCTCCAGGATGTCCCGCAAATGGACTACCAACACGAAAATGAAGCACGCCGGTTTTTGCACCTCGTGGATGAGTTTTACGACCGGCGCGTCAAGCTCATCTTGTCCGCTGCAGTTCCCATGAATCAGCTCTATACCGGGCAACGGCTGGCCTTTGAGTTTGCACGCGCCTTGAGTCGGTTGGAAGAAATGCAAACCGAAGACTATTTGGCTCAGCCCCACCGCCCTGTTTAGCCAACCCTGCATCCCGTGGCAGACCCTGCCCTACAGCGCACACCCGCGTGCTTGGGGCTTGCATGTTGCAAGCGGCACATGCGTGGCTGATGAGGGTTATGACCGCGTCCAGCGACCTCAGTCGGAACCCAGTCCATTGCCGCACATGCCACGAATCCTCTTCAATCCGGCCCAGGTTTGTTCATGACTGATCGCCCTCTTTCTCCCGCCGTACAAAAACTCATCGCCAAATACCGCGAGGCGCTACCAGCGAGGCTGCAGGAACTCCGCGAACAAGGCTTGGCCTTGAACGACGCCGAGGCCTTGCATGCTTATGAACGCGAAGTCCATAAGCTGGCCGGCTCTTCGGGAAGTTATGGCTTTCGCGACCTCAGCGAGGCCCTGCGGGATTTGGACCGACTTCTGCGCGATTGCCACGCCGAAGGGCAAGCTCTAGACCCCAGCCTGCACAGTCAACTGTGGACGCGCATCGATCAGGCACTTGCCGCATTGTCATCCCACA
>JAHCMK010000015.1 GCA_019192445.1 Oceanococcus sp. HetDA_MAG_MS8 | reverse complement strand
TCAGACGATTTGAGGGGCTCATATATGCAACGAACTTCTGTTAAGGGACACTAGGTTGAACACAATGTTGAAGTGGGATGTCCAGCGTTTTGCTCGTACCTTACGTACCCTTTCGGCAGTTCCTAGCCTTGCCTCGGCATTTTGAGCGTGGCTAGAAGTGCGTGGGAGGGCAGGGCAGTGACCGGAAATAAGACTGACTGTTGGCTGTAGCCGCTACACTTCGGGCTATGCGGCGATGGTTTCCTTGGATTGGCTTGATGTTGGCGGTGGGCTTTTTGGGCCTCGCTGCTTTGGTGTTTCATAGCGACCGTACGGTGCGAGCGCGCTTCGCGAGTGCGCGCTGGGTGCAACCTGCGCAGGTCTATTCAGCGCCGCAGGAGCTCTACACCGGTGCTCCACTGAGCACGGCTGACCT
Organism: Oceanococcus sp. HetDA_MAG_MS8; assembly: GCA_019192445.1. NCBI lineage: Bacteria > Pseudomonadati > Pseudomonadota > Gammaproteobacteria > Chromatiales > Oceanococcaceae > Oceanococcus > Oceanococcus sp. HetDA_MAG_MS8. The sequence goes on along the minus strand of JAHCMK010000015.1, from coordinate 16,787 downwards.
GGCGAAGTCCCTGCAACGTTTGGGCTATCGCCTGGTGGGCAACAGCCCAGAACAGCCTGGTGAATACCTCCAGTCCGCAGCTTCCACGACCGTTTACCGGCGGGGGTTCCAGGTAGGCGGCGAGGTTGAGCCACCTAAGCAGCTGGTACTGCAGCACACCCGTTCCAGTATTCGTTCCGTGACGGATGCGCAGGGCCAATCCATTCCCTTAGAGCGATTGGAGCCTGAGCGCATTGGGTCTTTGTTCCCGACTCAAGGTGAGGACCGGCTGCTGCTCCGCTTAGAGGATTGGCCGCAGCAACTCAAACAGGGTTTGTTGGCCGTTGAGGACCGGCGCTTTTATGAGCATGCCGGGGTAGACCCGCAAGGTTTGGCGCGGGCCATGCTCCGTAACCTGCGCGCAGGGCGGGTGGTGGAGGGTGGATCCACCTTGACGCAGCAGCTGGTTAAGAACCTGTTTTTAACCAACAAGCGCAGCTATACCCGCAAAGCTCGTGAGGCCATCATGGCCTTGTTGTTGGAGTGGCACTTTGACAAAAACGCACTGCTAGAGGCCTACGGTAACGAGGTATATCTAGGCCAAGACGGTGCGCGCGCTATCCACGGGTTTGGTTTGGGCAGCCAATACTGGTTCGGAAAACCGTTGCAGGAACTCACCACCGCGGAGTTGGCTCTGCTAGTAGGGATGGTGAAAGGGCCTTCAGCCTACAACCCGGTACGGAATCCCGACAAAGCCCGCGAGCGACGCAATGTGGTGCTGCGTGTATGGCTGGCCGCGGGCTTACTCGATGCGCAGGAGCTGGCGAAATCAGAGGCCGCTCCCTTGGGTGTCGCGAGTAATAGTCGTCAGCGCCAGACCACCACGGCTTTCATAGATTTGGTGCGCCGCGAGCTACAGCGCGATTTCGCCAGCGATAGCCTCACCTATGGCGGACTACGGATCTACACGCATTTAGATCCGTATCTGCAGGCGGCAGCTGAAGCCAGCGTTGCCAAGGTGCTGCCAGAGCTGCAGGCGCGCGGTGGTAACGCTTTGCAAGCAGCATTGGTGGCCACCAGCGTGGCCGATGGTCGGATTCGTGCGCTAGTGGGCTCTGCGCAGCCGGGCCAAACCGGCTTTAATCGTGCGCTGGATGCCAGAAGGCCCATAGGTAGCTTGATTAAGCCGGTGGTGTACACCACGGCATTGAGTCAGCCCAAACGCTATAGCTTAGTGAGCCCATTACAAGATGAGCGTCTACGCTGGGAGCTGCCCAATGGAGATGTATGGGAACCGCAAAATTTTGATGAAGAGGTGCATGGGCAGGTGCCTCTCTACCTGGCCTTAGCCAAGTCCTATAACTTGGCGACGGTTGCTCTGGCCCGCGATTTGGGTATACCGCGAATTGCCCAAACACTGCGTGACTTAGGGGTGCGTGAAGCCATACCCGTGGTGCCGTCCTTAAGTTTGGGCGTGCTGGAGCTCAGTCCTTTGGATGTTGCACGCATGTATAACACCCTGGCTGCAGGTGGCTACCCGAGCCCATTGCGCGCGATTGCTGGTGTATACACTGCAGATGGCGAGGCTCTGCTGCGCGACGAACTGCGTTTGGAGCGGGGTTTGGATCGACGAACCAGCTTCTTGCTCCATTGGGCTATGCAACGCACCGTGATCGAGGGCACAGCCCGCAGCCTGCCGAGGTATTGGCCTAATGCGCCCACCTTGGCCGGCAAAACAGGCACTAGTGATGGCCAGCGCGATGCTTGGTTTTCTGGTTTTGGTGCTGATCTGCAGGCCACCGTGTGGGTGGGGCGTGACGACAATCAAAGCATGGCCCTCACTGGTGCCAGCGGTGCCCTGCCAGTATGGGCGCAGTTTATGGCCAAGGCAGGCCCGCGCCCGCTCCCGTTAAGACCCCCGCCGGGAGTCGCTATGCATACTGTGGATCAGGACAGTTATCTGCCAGCCGAGCAGGGCTGCCGTACACTGCTTGCTATTCCCTTTGTTGAGGGCAGTGTCCCGGATGAAGCCGCACCTTGCGCGCGTTCCCAGCGGTCACGCTGGTTCCGCCGTTTCTTTGATTAAATCCATGGCTCTACAGCGAATTTGCCAGCTCCTCTTGGTTGTCAGTGTCGCTGCGTTGCCGGCCTGTGCGACAACCGACTCTGGATCGTCATCATCATGGCCATGGCCGGATACGCCCTATTCAGAGACAAAGCCGGGTTACGGATCTAGCCAAGCTCCGGTACAAGAGTCTCAGCGCCAAAGCGCTTCGGCCGACACCCAACGCGCCTTGCAGCCGCGTGAATTGGCGGCGCGAAGTCAGGTCGGTCAGAGCTTATTGGTACAGGCACGGGAGCAGCGCGTGATGGGCGCTTATGTGGACGCTGCTGCCACCTTGGAGCGCGCCATTGGTATCGACGCTCAAGATCCCGTTCTGTGGTGGGAATTGGCCCGAGTGCGGCTGGAGCAAAATCGGCTCAACGATGCCGAGAACCTCAGCCAAAGGGCCTTGGAGTACGCCTGGCCAGAAGACCCCATATACGCAGCGTGCTGGGAACTCATTGCGCAGGCTCGCGAGTTGCGCGGTGACCAGCGAGGCGCGAGTCAGGCGCGGGAACAGGCGCGCAGTCGTAGTTAATGCACGATCTTGCTGAGGTTTTCGCCGGTGATGGACCGCTGGCCAATGCGCTGCAGAGCTATAGAGAGCGCGCCGGGCAGCTCGCGATGGCCGAAGACCTAGAGCAGGCTTTGCAAGCACGCGAACACCTGGTGGCGGAGGCTGGGACCGGCGTGGGGAAAACCTTCGCCTACCTGGTACCGGTGCTGCGTAGCGGGCAGCGCACCATCATTGCCACCCACACCCGCAGCCTCCAAGATCAGCTGTTTTTCGGGGATATTCCCCGCTTGCGCAGCGCCCTGAGTCAGAGCCTGGATGTCGCTCTGCTCAAAGGTCGCTCTAACTACTACTGCCACCAGCGCGCAGATTTGGCTCAGGCTAAGAATCAGACTCAGGCTGAAGAATTGGCCGGGTTAAGGCTGTGGGTAGGCTCGCATCACAGCGGGGATTTGGATCAATACGATGGGCTGCCAGCCGACTGGCCATTGAAGTCGCAGGTCACCTCCACGGCCGACAACTGTCTGGGCCTGGAATGCCCATTTATCGATAAATGCTGTGTGAACAAAGCGCGCCAAAGGGCGGCTCGGGCTCAGGTGGTGGTGGTGAATCACCATCTCTTGGCCGCAGACTTGGCCCTGAAGGACCAAGGCTTTGGCGATTTGTTGGCGCGGGCGGACAATGTGATCGTCGATGAGGCGCATAAATGGCCCGAAGTGCTTGGGCTGTTCTTTGGTTTTGCGCTCAGCTCTTATCGTCTGCGTGATTGGTACACCGACTGGCAAAAGCTGGATCCAGCGTGGCCGGAGTTAGCAAGCGCCGCAGATGCCGTTTTACAGGATCTAGAACAACTGCAACGCAGCATTCCCAGCCGCAGTGAGCGGGTTGGTCGCGATGAGTTGCTCGCCGACCGTCGCTTTAGCGAACGCTTGGAGGCCTTGCAAACTCGTTTGAGTGAATTGGGAGCAAAATGCGAAGAAGGTGCCGATACCCCGGCCAGGCAACAGTTATTGCTCAGGGTGTTGGAGCTGCAAAACCAAGCGACCGATTGGCAGTCAGCTCAGGATGAACAAGCCGTGTGCTGGGCTCAGCGTAGTCAACGCGGCTTTGCACTCCATGCCTTGCCCTTAGACGTTAGCGCGCTCAGCCAAAGTGGCTTTGCGGCGCAGCAGGGTAGCTGGATTTTTGTATCCGCCACCTTATCCGTTAATGGGGATTTTCAATACATTCGGGATCGGCTGGGCCTGGAGCAGACTACTCCCTGCCTGCGCTATCCCAGCCCCTTTGACTATCCAGTGCAGGGGCGTTTGTATGTTCCGCGCGCTTTAGGACAAACCGGCCATGGGCCGGAGCACACTAAAGCCGTGCTCAAGCAAGCCTGGCCCTTGTTGCAGGAGGCGGACGGCGGCGCCTTCATACTTTGCACCTCACTACGTGCTGTGCAGGAAGCGGCGGAGTTGCTTCGTCAGCATGGGCCTTGGCGCGTGCTTGAGCAGGGAAGTGAGGCCAATGGTCTGCTGTTGGAGCGCTTTAAGCGCGATGGCCATGCCGTGCTGGTTGGCGCTGCTAGCTTCTGGGAGGGTGTGGATGTGCCCGGACACAGCCTGCGCTTAGTCGTTATTGACCGTCTTCCATTTCAATCTCCGGCCGACCCTGTGCATGCGGCGCAGCGTCGACGCGCTGAACGCCTGGGGCAGTCTGCCTTTGCCCGAGTGGATCTGCCTCCAACCGCAGTGGCTCTGCAGCAAGCGGTGGGTCGATTGCTACGCCGAGAGACGGATTTCGGTGTGGTGATGATTGGCGATACACGGCTGGTGACCAAAGGGTACGGCCGCCAACTCCGCGCGAGCCTGCCGCCGCTACCTTTGGAGCAAGACCTCGAACCTGTACGCCGCTTTCTGCGTGAGCAGATGGCGATGGGCGACAATACCGCCGCCTAGCGGCGCCTCACTCGTCGCTTCTTGGCCTCCCGGACTGTTTGAGATCTGAATTGTTATGAGCCATCGACTGATTGCTGTGGACTCTTCCAATGCGCACACCTCGTTGGTGGCCAGCGAAGATGGTGAGCTGTGCTGGAGCGGCGACTGTGATCAGCGCGACAATTTGGGCTGGTTGCGTCATTCCCTCAGCCAAGCCCTCACCGAGCTCGGTTGGGAGCGAAGCAGCGTAGATGCCCTCGCCGTGTCGCATGGCCCAGGTGCGCTCACCGGAGTCCGCGTGGGAGTGGGCTTTGTGCAGGCCTACGCCATGGGCCTGCAACGTCCAGTGCATGCAGTCAATACGCTTGCAGCATTAGCCGCGAGCACCCAGCGCCCGGACTCCGTCGAAGAGCTCAAAGTAGCTTTAGATGCCCGCATGGGTCAGCTCTACGCGGCGCGGATCAATTTGCAAAGCTGGGCGGTGCTGGACGAACAATTGGCTGAGCCCGCCCCCATACTGCGCAGCTGGGGAGCCGGCCTGTATGCAGGGCCAGGATGGGCCGTCTACGCTGAGCAACTTAGTGCAAAGCAGCGCTGCATTAGCGGGGTTGGTCCTCATGCCCGCGGGGTGGCCATTGCTAGCCACGCTGTGCCGGCACAGCCCGCACATGAGGTGCAGGTCCATTATTTACGAAGACAAGTGGCGCGCGTGCCCGAGCGGGTCAAGCTCAGCACTCAAGACACTTGACGCATACCATTGAGGAGACCTACATGATCTATGAAATTGCCGGCCTGCGCCCCCAAGTTGCGCCCGACTGCTGGATTGCTCCCAACGCCACCGTAATCGGCGATGTGGTGCTCAAGGAACAGTCCAGCGTGTGGTTCAACGTGGTCATTCGCGGCGATAACCACCGCATGACCATTGGCGCCCGCAGCAATATTCAAGAAGCCAGTGTGTTGCACACTGATGCCGGAATCCCGCTGACCATCGGCGAGGATGTCACTGTGGGGCACCAGGCCATGCTGCATGGCTGCACCATTGGCGATAACAGCCTGATCGGCATACAGGCCGTGATTTTGAATCGGGCTAAAATTGGTAAGAACTGCCTGATTGGAGCCGGCACACTCATCCCCGAAGGCAAGGAAATACCAGACGGATCATTGGTGATGGGCACGCCGGGCAAGGTGGTCCGTAGCCTCACCGAACCCGAGATCGCCATGCTCAAGATGTCGGCTGCGCACTACGTGCAGAACTCCCAGCGCTTCGCCACCGAGCTAAAACCAGCGTAGCAACACTGCCGCAGTGAGCCCGCTGGAGAAAACAGCTTTACTCTGCGCGTTTCTTGGCTTTCAGGCCCAGGGGGCAATAGGCCCCTGGGCTAGGTTGTGTTTGAGGCTGTGCGCAGCTCGTTGGCAATACTAAGGGTTGGCCACGCGGTAAGCCTCGCTGGCCGCGACGGTGCGTTCCCACATCCGAAGGTAGCCTTCGGCGGAGCTGAAGAACTGTTTGAGGGCCTCCGTGACCTCTTCGTCGCTGAGATCCGAGTGCAGTTGCATGTCGGCGATTTTGTCGGCGTAGAGCCCGTAATGCGCGGTTCCTCGGCTGCCTCCAGCACCATCGCCGCTGTACAGCGAGAACTGGACATCGCCGGTGGTTTGCTTATCAAAGACCACGCGGCCATCTACTGAGGTGAAGGGGTATAGCCCTCCCTCCGGCGGCGCACCGGGGGAGCCAGGCAAGTTGGCGATGCCGTTCACATCGGAGGCAAAGCCGCTGGTTCCTAGGCCGGCCACCTTGAAGGCATCGGCACGGGGACGCTCCCCGTTGCGGAGCAGCTCGCGGGCCCAGCCCGTGCTACTGCCTGAAGCAAAGGAGTGCGTCGTACCGCCCCGTTCAGCGGTGAGATCCCGCATGGGGTCTGGGCCACCCCAGCCGCCATGACTGTTGATGGTGGGGTAACCAAAGGGCTGAGCCAACTCCAGTATTCGGCGCATGGCCTTTTGGCTGATGTGATCGGTTTCGATAATCATGCCCCGTCGCATCAACTGATCGATGAGCGAGTGACCCAACTCGGTGAGGCCGCGCACATTACACATGCGTTCTCGGCTGGTAGCACCGCGGGGGTCTAACATCGAGAACTCATCGGGGGCATCGGGAAAATCTGCACCGAGGAAGTCCAGCTGAAACAGTAGCTGGTCGATCATGCCCAATGGCAAGGTGTCGAACTGCTCCGGTAGGCGGTTCTCTTCGGGCGCCCCCGGACACAGCTCGAACTCCACCGGGTGTCCAGTTTCGGCAAGGTTACCGGCGTAAAGCACGCCCGAGATTCCGGCCACGCTACCAAGGTCGGGAAGGTGGCCACCAAAGCCGTTGTCGAACTTATGCACCGGGAAGAAGGTGGTAACACCCATCTCCTGCGCATCGTCCAAGCGCTCAATCATCTGCTCTTCAGAGCACTCCGGCGAATCTAAGAATTCGCCGCAATTCAGCGGTTTGGACAGCTCCATACCTAATACGACGGCCATCTTGCCTTGAGCGATAACCGCACGAGCTTCGGCTGGGGAGCGAACGATGCGAAACCAGCCTTCTCCAGGGCCGCCTTCTTGGGCATCGATATAGCGCTCCATTTCCACCATGCGCTGGGCTTGCAAGGCAATAGCCGGCACGGCATCGCAATCGTTTTCTTTTTGCGGGTTGAGTTGGCAAAGCACCTCGTTATGGACCAAATCGTTAACCAGGATCTTCAAGCCCGCTAAATGCGCCCGCTCAATCCACTTGTAGTAACTCTGGTGGTGCTGGAGGGAGTTATGCCGTGGCCAAAACTCAAAATCTGGCCAACCACGAGTGGCATGCTCTGGCCCAGTGCCACTGGTGACAATTTCCACCAAGCCTAAGCGGCCTTCTTCGCCATGGTTTTCCGAGCAGTCTTCCAGGGCATGATCCACCCCAAACTTGTGGAAGGGGTCGCCATAGTTGATGCGTCCACCAATGAACTCATAGGCGGAGATATGAGCATGCGCATCCACAAAGCCGTACACGTCATCCTCATCAATGAGGCCGGCAGATTTTTCCGCGGCGAACAACTCCACCTCGCTCAAAAACTTGGCCGGGCCGATGTCGGCGACGGTGGCATTGAGCTCCGCCTCAGGATACGCATCACAGCTTTCCGCGCTTTGAATCAAAAAGCTGGCTTCTGGCGCGGATGTATCGGAATCCGTGAGCCCGATTCCAGATTCGCTCAGCACCAGCCGCTGTCCGGTGTGGGCCTGGGCGACGCCAAAGCGGCCATTGCCAAGCTCCACAAGCTCCCATACGGCGAGGTCGTTGGCGCGATCGACCATAGCCAGGGTGGGCATAACGTCCTGCGCAGCGATCATCTGAGCTCCAGACTCAATCAGCCGACCTAGGGTTTGCAAAGTGTCGTCGTCGGGGTCGGCGATGTCGATAAAGAAGTCCGCCATATCACCGAGGGCGCGAACCAGAACGCCGACCTCGCCAACTAAGTTCCCGGCCTCATCAAGAAACTCGCCGAATTGATCGGACAGGCCCAACAGCTTTTTGGTGCCTACCTCTCCAGGCTCACGCATGTAGTCGGAGAGCAGCAGATAGCGACCCAAATTGGTAGGTTTGAAGTAGAAGGCTTGCGCCTGGGCTGGGTCGTTCGTAGTGGTGTAAGCGTCCTCCGCGGCGTTGTGAGCGAGGCTGAAGTCATCACTACGCAGGGTGAAGCAGTCATTTGCGGCGCCATAGATATCGTCGATATCGGATTTCGCCGCGGGCGGCGGAGGTGTTGGCGTAGGAGTGGCCGTAGGGCTAGGCGATGTGGTGGGCGCGGGTGTTGTAGACGGGCTGGGCGTAACGGAGGGGCTAGGCGTAACCGGAGGTGCGCTGGGAACAGCTGTAGGCTGAGGGCTTGGTGATGCTGAGGGTACGACGCTAGGGGTTGGTGTTGCGCTAGGCGCAGGAGTCGCGCTCGGTGTGGGCTCAGCACTGTCGAACTGAGAATCCCGCCCCGTTGGGTCGCTATCGTCGCATGCGGTGAGTAGGCTAGTCGCCAATAGGGCGCCTGCTGCCAAAAGCTGATGTTTCAAACTTGTCTCCTCCCAAGGGAACTACCCCGGTTCTCTGGCGGCGCAGTTTAGCGGAGATTTCCGAGCTTTTTGAACGAATATGCGCGTCTACTGGGTATTTGCCACATCTCGGTGTCACTTTCGCTCCCTTGGTGCCTCTCAGGGGTTTTTGGCAGACGGCGACTAGAGTTTGCCTGCCGAAGGCTGCGACACGTCATTGACGTAGAAGGACTACGGTCATAGCATCCCGCCTCCGCATGGAACCAGCTGGCCAATGTCAGCGGCGGACGAGGAGACAATGCAATGTGGATTCGAGTAGTCGCCGCAGTGGCGATGGGCTGCGCCTTGGTGGCGTGTAACGGTGGCCGTGATTCGGCTGGCAGCTTCAGGGCGAGCGCGGGTGATGCTGGCGGCAGCAGTGAGGTGAAGATCATCCGCACCGAGCATTCCATCCCCAACATTGTGGCCGCGAACCCCAAAGGTTTAGGTTATGGAGTGGGCTTTGCTCAGGCCGAGGACAACTTCTGCATTCTGGCTGCCATGTGGGCCAACTATGCCGGGGAGGGCGCCAAGTACGAGGGTCGATACCTTGGCCGCGGCCGCATTGATCTGAATCTGTTCAATGCCTACATCAACAAAACCGCCAACTTAGAAGAAATCCTGAATGCTCCGCCGCCGCATGGTCCTACCCAAGAGGTATTGGACCTGCTCGACGGCTACATCGAGGGCTACAACACCTATCTGGCCCATCACGGCGTAGACAACTTGCCAGACCCAGAATGTCGGGGGGCTGACCATGTGCGGCCTATCGACCGGATGGACGTGGCGCGACGCCTGTACGAGCTGATTGGCAAAGGCGGGCGTGATTTGGTGTGGCGCGGCATGATTCAAGCCACCCCGCCCAGTCTGACCACAGCGCCTCGCCTGCCTACAGAGGTGCCCTTGTTTGGTCGTGTTCCGGTGTACTCCGACGTGGCCGATCAGGTTAATGCCCTACTCGATGAGATTGACGGTGGGGCAGGGGCGGTGCAGCCCGAGCATATTCTGGCCCTCGGCCAAGCGTTTGCCGAGCGGATAGAGAATGGCGGGTCCAATGCGGTGGGCTTGGGCTCCGAGGCTACGGATAACGGCTCTGGTCTACTGCTCGCAAACCCGCATTGGACCTGGGATGGTTTCGATCGCTTCTGGCAGATGCATGTACAAATTCCCGACGAGCTGCACACCTCCGGTATGGGTTTTATTGGCCAGCCACTCATCATGATCGGGCATAACGAGAATGTGGCCTGGTCGCATACGGTTTCGGCGGCGCGCCGCTTGGCTTTGGCGCAACTGACCCTGGTGCCCGGCAGCCCCACCCAATACATTGTCGATGGCCAAGTGATGGACATGGAGGCCACCGAGGTCAGCATTGAGGTGCTAGAAGAAGACGGCAGTATTGGCACCCGCAGCCATACCTTTTATTCCAGCATCTACGGCCCAGTGACCACCTCGATTCTAGGCATCGACCTGCTGCCCTGGACCCAGGCCACGGCTTTCGCCATGATCGATATGAATACCGGTAGTGCGCGTATTGCCAACCAATTCTGGGAATCGAATCAGGCGCAAACTGTGGATGAGCACTACGCCGCGCATGCCAAATGGGTCGGCAATCCCTGGGCCACCACCACTGTGGCTGACTCTAACGGCGATACCCTGTTCACGGATGTGGGAACGGTGCCCAACATCTCCAATGAGCATGCCGCCCTGTGCAATACCGCAGTGGGTCAGGTGCTGTGGAATACCTTCGCCGTCGCCGTACTCAATGGAGCCTTGTCGGCCTGTGATGTGCCAACAGCCCCAGACTCGGTTGCGCCGAAGACCATGCCGGCATCCCTGCAGCCGGTGATCAAGCGCAAGGACTATGTGTCCAACTCCAACGAAAGCCATTGGCTGACCAATGCCCGTGCACCCTTAACCGGCTATTCGCGGGTATTCGGGCCGGAGAACTCCCAGCGGGCAACGCGCACCCGCATCGGTCACCGCATGATTCTGGATCGCTTGGATGGCTTAGATGGCGCGGGCAAGACCACCTTCAATCGCCAAGACTTGCAGGATCTGCTCTTCTCCAATCGCAATATGTTCGGTGAGCTGTGGGTGGATGATCTGGTGAGCTACTGCCGCGCGGTCGGTGGGCAAATGCCTGCTACGCACGATGGCTCAGGTGCGCCCGAGCTCGTTGATGTGGGCGAAGCCTGTGATGTACTGGAGAGTTGGGGGCGGACCAATTCTTTGGATGACCCCGGTGCGGTTTTGTTTTATCGCTTTTCTAGCTTGGCTTTGGCCGACCTGGACTTCACCCTGAGTTATGCCGGGGTATCCGTTGCACCATTCTGGCTGCAGCCTTTTGATCCCTCGGATCCGGTCAACACCCCTTCAGGCCTGAACCCAGCCTACTTGCCGGCCTACACGGCGCTGGCCGATACGGTCAAAGAGTTCGCAACCGCTGGGATTCCTCTGGATGCGAGCTTACGTGACTACCAACTCAGTGAGTACGGCGTGACTCGTGCGCCTTTGCATGGCGGCGCCGGCACGCTAGGTCTCTTCAACGCCATGAATGTACGCTGGCGGGGCGACCATATCGGCGCTGGCGGCGGTGGCCCCAGCTTTGTGCAGACCACCCAGTTTTTCGCGGATGGTCGCTGTCCCGACGATCGCACGCTCCTGCTGGGGAGCCAGCGTAGTCAGCATGCTTGGCTACGTGCGGACGAACAGCAGATCAAATACTCCCAAGGCATTTGGGTAGACCCACCCTTCTGTGACGAGGAGCTGGCCGCTGCCCCCGTGGAGTCGGTGACGATTCTGCGCGATGGGGTGGTAGAGCGCCGTTAGTTAGAAGCGCAGAGCCAGGGTCGGATTGGGAGCAGTTCAATCCGACTCTGGCTGCTCGGGTTTGTCTGTGGGGCCATCATCGAGGCGGATCACGGCCTTTTGCAAAATTAGATTATTGGGGTAAGTGACCACATCGCCGCGGTCCCTGAGGATGAGAACATGGAAGGGCTCGATGGACTGAATCACGCCTTGAATGTCCTCGTCCTTGTCGACCACCTTGATGCGATGGCCGACCCGATAGGGAAAGGCGAAAAAGATAATCAGGCTGGCCGTGAGATTGCTCAAAATCGACCAGGTGGCGAAGAGGGCAATGCCGATCACGGCAAAAATGGACGAAAAAAAGACCGACACCTCCCCGTAGCCGATGCCAATCGTCAGCATGGCAATGGTGAAGAAGCTCAAGAACAGGGCGATGTTGAGGGTGCGTGCGACATAGGCACTGCGAGCAGGCGAAACCTCTTTGTGATGCGACAGCCGTCGAATCAGGCGACCCAGTGCCATGCGGCAGAGTACATAAGCCAAGAAGCAGATACCGGCGGCAATCAGTTTCATAGAGGTTTAGTCAACACGAAAAGGGGCTGGCACTAGGTGACCACCGAACTCGGTGGCGGGAGGGTGAATCTTAGCCGGGCAGCAGTTAGGCCGACACAAGCATCGTCACAGCACGATTGACCCTAACAAGCCTTATGTTCGTGTGGCGCTGGCGCGGCCTAAAGGCGCCACGATGGGAGCTGGCCATTTCCGTCGTTTTAAGGAGCAAGATAAATATCCCAATGCACCCGGCCCCCACGCATGCTCAGGCTGGGTTCGCCGAGTTGCACACGCTGCCCACGGGGCGGGCGCTTGATGGCCAGCCGCTTGGGTGGATGTGCTCTGAGGCTGGCGAAGGTGTGCTCCACATCCTCGTCATGGCCCACCAAGGCGCGCAATTGCTGGGTTTGCAGGCCGGGGGCAGCGCCCTTGTGATTACCACTGCCGGGATACATGGGGTCGTACATCACGGCTTGGGCACCACGCCAATCATCTGGCGCTGCCTGATGGCCGCCCCAGCAAAGGTTATGAGCCATAGCCTCAGGAGCTCGTTGGATGGCTTCTTGGAGCAGCATGGCCAGTACGGGGTTGCGCTCAAACACGGTGACTTGCATGCCGAGTCCGGCACATGTGGCCGCATCTCGGCCCAGGCCGCCAGTTAAGTCTAGTACCTGCCAGGGGGCTTTTTTATAGCCCAGGGCCCGTGCCAGCAGGTCTTTGCGCCCTCCCGAAATTCGTCGGCGGATGTCATCGCTATGAAAGTCGATGATGAGCGGGCGTTGGCGGGGCTGTCGATCATCCTTCAGATTCAAACGACCTTCGATATCGCGGGTTAGAATCCAAGGCGAGTCCGCCGCGTGCTGACACTGCGCCGCCACAGGATCCTGCGGGTCCAGCGCACAGTGCAGGGTGGGTAAATCCGTCATAAGGACTTCAACATGAGCAATGCTTTAGCCGAGTTGCGGCAACTGTCGACTATTGTCGCCGACAGCGGCGATCTTGCGTCGATTGCGCGACTTAAACCCGTCGATGCCACAACGAATCCCAGCTTAATTCTCAAGGCAGCGCGCAGCGACTCTGCCGAGGTACAGGAGTGGCTGCAACAAACGCGAGCCATGGCAGTGTCTGCCGCGCAAAAGCGCTACAGCCTCGGGGCACGCTTTGCCAGCCGCATTCAGCAAGATGTGGAGCGCTGGGTGTCATTGGAGGCAGACGCAACGCTGTCTTTCGATACCTCTGGCACCATTGCTTGCGCCGACCAGCTGCTGGAGGCCGTGGTGCACCATGGCGGCGATCCTCAGCGCATCCTCATTAAAGTGGCGGCGACCTGGGAGGGCATTCGCGCGGCTCAGGTTCTAGAGTCACGCGGCATTAAGACCAACCTCACACTCATCTTTAATATCAGCCAAGCGCAGCTCTGTGCTGCTGGTGGTATTCACTTAATTTCGCCATTCGTTGGGCGGATTAGCGATTGGTACAAGGCCCAGGGCCACAGCGTGACGGAGGCAGATGATGACCCCGGCGTGTTGTCGGTGCGACGAATCCAGGCCTGGGTCAAGCAGCATGGATATGCCACCTTGGTGATGGGCGCCAGCTTTCGCTCGGTGGAGCAGGTATTGGCCTTGGCTGGCTGTGACTTGCTCACCGTCGCTCCCGATTTGCTCGACAGCCTGAGCGAGCGCACTGGGGGTGTGGAGGCGGCCATTGGACGCCTGCCCGCTCATCAAGACTGGCCCGCGGTTCCCCATGAATCGGAGTTCCGCATGGGTTTGGCAGAAGATGCGATGGCGGGTGAAAAGCTCTTGGAAGGTATTCGCCGTTTTGCTGCTGATCAACGCAGCTTGGATGAGCTACTGGCAGCATGAGCTCCGCCCCTGCGGAACATTTGTCCAACTCGGAGCTTAGCCATCGGCTGCAGGCTTGTTTGAAGCCTCTGGATACACCAGCTCCGCGCCAAATGGTGGATTTAGGTGTGCCCAGCGCGGTGGATAAGCTGCTGGGCAACAATTGGAGCAAGCGGCTGAAACCGGCGGCGGTCTTGGTGGCTGTGCGCCGCACCTGGCCCGATCCCCGCGTGGTACTCACCGTGCGCACCCGGCAACTGCGCACCCACGCCGGGCAGATCAGCTTTCCTGGCGGCCGGGCGGATGCTGATGATCATTTTCCTTTAGGCACTGCCCTGCGCGAGGCCGAGGAAGAAACTGGCCTACGTGCCCATGAGCTCAGCCCGCTGGGCCTGCTGGATGATTACCCTACGGTGAGCAAATATCGCGTGACACCGGTGGTAGCGTGGCTGGAAGAGGGCGCGGGTACACATCCCCACCAGGCCGAGGTGGAGGAAATCTTTGAAGTACCCCTGCGCCATTTGTTGGACCCCAGGCGCTACAAAATCAGCATGATGGCCAAGCTGGGCGTGCCCATGGCCGAGTTTCAGCACGGGCGCTACCGCATTTGGGGCGCCACCGCCGGAATGTTGTGGAATTTACAGGAGAGGTTTCATGCCACGCTGGAGCAAAGCTGAAGCCCGAGCCGGGGAAAGCACATTAGCCTTCGCCCAGCGCCTGCAGGACGAAGCGGCCACCTTGGGCTTTGACTGGACTACGTTGCCCCCAGTGCTGGACAAGCTCAGTGAAGAAACCGCCGAACTGCGCGAAGCCATAGAAGAAGGCCAGCCATCCCATATTAGCCATGAGCTGGGTGATGTGTTGTTCACCCTGGTGAATCTGGCCCGCTGTCTCAAAGTGGATACGCAGCAGGCGCTGGAGGATGCCGCCTCCCGCTTTGATCAGCGCCTCACGCAAATGCAGCAAGGGATGGATGAGGCTGGCGAGCAGTGGCAGGGCTTGTCACTGGATGAGCTGGAGCAGCGCTGGCAGCAGGCGAAGGCGCGGTTGGCTGGAGAGTAGGGGGTCGTCGACTGGCGTTGAACGGAGCGTCAACCGTCTCTTCAGCCACGGGCCTGGCTGCAGCGCATTTATCACTAGAGGGGTCGTCCCCGATATCCCCCCGATGTCCTTGTACTCTGTCTTATGTGGCGCGGGAAAAAGCGGCGCAGGCATTGACCTTTCCCCTGGGTTAGTACCGTTGGCAGGATGAGATTTTGCATAGCCTACGCAGCTCGTTTGGCAAACTCCAGTGGGGATAGATAGCCCAATGAACTGTGTGGGCGGATATGGTTGTAGTGGTCTCGCCATTGGCGAATCTTCCCGCCAGCATCGTGTAGCGAACGGAACCAATGTTGGTTGAGGCATTCGTTGCGAAACTTGCCGTTGAGGCTCTCGACAAAAGCGTTTTGGGTGGGCTTTCCGGGCTGGATGAATGCCAGTCTTACTCCGCTTTCTTGAGCCCAGAAGAACATGGCTTTGCTGGTGAATTCGGTGCCGTTATCGCAGACAATGCTCTTTGGGAGCGACCGGCAATCACCTATCTCACTGAGGAACCGGGCGACGCGTTGGCCGGATATGGAGAATGAGGTCAGTTGGCCGACCACTTCACGTGAGTAATCGTCCACGACGTTCAGCACGCGGAAACGTCGACCATTACTGAGTTGGTCAGACACGAAATCCATGGACCAGCGTTGATTGGGGCCACTCGGCACGTCCATGACCAGCCTAGGTCGCTGTAGTTTCTTGCGCTTTTTCGTGCGCACCTGCAGGTTCTCTTCGGTGTAGACGCGATAGGTCCGCTTACGGTTGATGACGAGCCCTTCCGTCTTGAGCATGCCGTGGAGCATCAAATAGCCGTAGCAGGAGTGCTCTGCAGCCAGTATCCGTAAACGAGTACGCAACGCATCATCAGCCTTCGGCTGAGCCTGGTATCGATACGCTGTACGACTCAGCCCGGCCAATCCGCATGCCGCACGCTCGCTGATCTGAAACTGCTCAATCAGCCGCGTCACTATTGACTTCTTCTGGGCGGGCTTCACCACTTTTTTGAGAGCACGTCCTTCATTGCTTCAACCTCAAGCAGCTTCTCCGCCAGTAACCGCTTGAGCTTGGTGTTCTCCGACTCCAACTCCCGAAGCCGCTTCGCCTCGTTGACTTCGAGACCACCGTACTTGCTCCGCCAGTTGTAAAACGTGCCGACCGAAACCCCAAGGTCCCGGCAGATAGCATCAACCTTCTCGCCAGACTCGTGGCGCTTGATCGCCTTGATGATCTGCTCTTCGCTGTAACGCTTCTTCATTCTGAGATCTCCTGATCACTTGATTATCTGGAAATCTCATCAAACCTGTGGCTCTAATTGCGGGGGGAAGGTCAGAAGTAATTGCTGTGTGGCCTGACGTTTAGTGCGGTGACCTTCTATTGATGCTAGCCATTCAATTACGCCATCACGTATGTCACGACAGAAAATATCAACTTGCAACTGAAGCTTCGTATCCATCATGTTGCAGTGAATGGTGCAGCCATGCGGAGCGACAATGAAATGAAACTTATCAACGGCTTCGCGTGCCCTTTGCCGAGTTACATCGTCACTGCCCTCATGCAGATATGCACACCTAAGGGCGTAACAGTCGTTGCCGGACAAGAAAACCACCTCTCTTGCACCTGCTCCCACTCTATGAGTGTATCTATCGGCAACAAAGCGATTGAACCAATCAGCGTAATTTCTTTGGGAGCCATGCCGCTCTGGGTATTCGATCTTTCCGCAGACGTCCGGAAGTGAGAGGGCCACAAACAACGCGCTGTACCAATTCCCGGTGGCGATATTTGAGTCTATGGCTGCGATAAGCTCTTGCATAGGAATCTAACACCCTAGCTCAGCGGCACTTGCGAGCGGGCGAGTATTGGCGTAGCCAAAC
>JAHCMK010000014.1 GCA_019192445.1 Oceanococcus sp. HetDA_MAG_MS8 | reverse complement strand
CGAACGATTTGAGGGGCTCTGATATGCAACGAACTTCGGAGACAGGACACTAGGGCCTCGATGACCCCCAACAGCCGGATGACTATCAGGTGAGCTTCAGAACAAAGCATGTCTACTGTCTATTGCTCTGCGCTGGGCTGAGTGCTGGCTTGTTGACATCGTGTCGAACAGGTGGCGGTCGCCCGCCTAGCGATGGGGCTGTCAAAATTCTGACTGTGGGCGGTTCACTTACGGCTGGGCAAACGCTGTATAACGGTCCGCCCTACCCAGAGCAGCTTGCTCAGCTCACGAATGTGTCCGTGGTCAACATGGGCGTCGCTGGCCAAACCTCGCGCAATACGCTGAGGTGCTTAGCGGGATCACTGGCAGAGTTCGATCCGGATGTGGTGTTGATTGCGGCCGGGGGAAACGACTCTGCCTTATCGGGCGGTTTGGAGAGTCTGCGCCAGAACCTCGCGGCCATGATCGAGTTGGTTCAAGGTAGTGGGGCTTACCCCTGGCTCATTGCGGTTCCCCGAGATGCCATCACTACCGCTTTAGGTGGTTCTGAAGAGCCACCGGAGCAGGGCTACTCTGACCCGCCCCTGTATGCCGAACTCGGCCAGGCTTTCGCCATTCCGGTGGTGCTGGACTTGGTGGCCTCTGTTCTCAACGATCCACGACTGCGTTCCATCGACGGTGTTCACCCCAATGAGCGGGGCTATGCCGTGATGGCGGCAGGCGTGGCCGAGCGGCTGCTGCCGTTCTTGGTGGAGCAAAACCTGGCGCCCTCCGCCTGGGCACTGCAGGTTGCGGGCGAGGGGAGTTATGTGCGCTCCCCAGGCCAAGGCAACGTGCTTGGCACCACCGGCTGCGCGACCGCTGAAGGTATTTCGCCGCCTCCGGCTTAGCTTCGGGCTTAGCAGACCTCACCTCAGCAAAACACCCGCACTGCTTGCAGGTTAATCCAGGGAGGAATAGCTCTTGCAGGGCGTTGAACCTACGCCGTGGCACCTTCGCTGCGGTAAATGGTTTTGCATGGAAGCGCCGCGTATGGATCTCGCGACCCTTGTTGGAATGATTGTTGGCTCCGCCTTGGTCGTGGTGGCCATCGTGTTGGGAGGGAGTGGTCTTGGGCCCTTCTTCAACGCTCCCAGCTTGCTGATTGTGATCGGGGGCTCAATCTCGGCCGTCCTTATCCGCTTTCCGATGAAGGATTTCTTTACCGCGATGAAGGCCGGTTTTGGTCGCGCCTTCAAAGACAGTACTGAAGACCCCCTAGAAATTATCGAGAACGCCCGCGAGTTGGCTGATGTGGCTCGTAAGAAGGGTTTGATTGCGCTGGAAGAGATTGAAGTGAGTAATGAGCTCATGGCCAAAGGAATTCAGTACTGCGTAGATGGACGCGACTCTGAGTTCATTGAGCGCATGATGGGCAGAGAGATCACTGCATCCATTCGCCGTAATCAAACTGGAGAACGGGTGTTTAGAGCTTTGGGCGATGCCGCGCCCGCCTTTGGCATGATCGGCACCCTGGTTGGCTTGGTCCAAATGTTGATGGAGTTAAGCGATCCTAGTGCCATTGGTCCGGCCATGGCTGTGGCCTTGTTGACGACTTTGTATGGGGCTTTACTCGGCAACTTGGTGTTCCTGCCTATGGCGGATAAATTGAACCATCGGGCCTCGCAGGAGAATCAGGTGCGTGGCCTGATTATGGATGCGGTGTTGGGTGTGAGTTCTGGAACCTCGCCCCGTGTGCTGGAGGAGGTTCTGTTGGTTGGCCTTGAGCCCAAAAAGGCGGATGAAGATGGGGCGGATGCTGCCGCCGAACCCGCTGAGGCTACCTAATCACCATGGCTGAAGCCGCCGCAGAAGAAGAAAAAGCACCCGAGGGCACGCCTATTCCGCCCTGGATGGCGACCTTCGCCGATTTGATGTGCTTGTTGATGTGCTTTTTTGTGCTGCTATTTGCTTTTTCGGATATCGAAAAAGAGAAGTTCAAGAAGGTGGCGGGGTCCATGAAGCAAGCTTTCGGTGGAGTCCAATTCATCAAGAGCAATAGCGAAGACTCGGTAGAGGGCTTAGAGAAGGGCATTGTCTCCAAGACCGGCAGTATGTCCACACCACTCGATCAGAAAACCGAGCAGGCCGCTCGTGAGGCCCGCACCGAACAGCTCTTGAAGGAGCTTAAGTCGGTGATGAGCAAGGAGATAGAAGAGCAAAAAATTGTGGTGGAAAGGGATGGCGAGGACATCATCATTCGTTTTCCAGAAAACGTTTCTTTTGCCTCTGGAAAAGCCGAACTAGTTCAGACGGCCATACCGCTCATCCAGCGCGTGGTCAGCCTTATTGATGCGGAGCAAAAGATCATTGTGGCGGGGCATACGGACGATGTGCCCATCCGCAGTGGGCGTTTTCGCTCCAACTGGGAACTGTCAGCTACCCGTGCTGCAGCAGTGGCGGAGGTGTTAGTTGCTGAACAGACTTTCGATCCCAGTACTTTGACTGTTGCAGGTTATGCCGACACTCGTCCCTTGGTTGCTAATGACAGCCCGGAGAATCGAGCCAAGAATAGACGAGTAGAGATCATTGCCCGAGCCTCGGTGACTGGTCCAGATGGGCAGACTACCGAAGTCGATGTGGGCCGCATGATTGTTGACTAGATTAAGCGATGGGCCCATCTCAGCCCGCCCTTGGCGAAAGGTGCCTTAGGAGTAATGCTTAGCCAGTAGCTTGGCGAAGCTAGCCCCATCCAGCGGCTTGGTCAGAAAATCATGGACCTGCTCATGGCTGGCTGCTAGCTCGCGATCTGCTGGGTTGGCTGAGGTGGTGAGAATACAAATGGTTGGCTTCAGGTCTAATTGCGCATCCTTCAGGCGGTCGAGGAACTGCCATCCTGTGGTTCCAGGCATATTCAAATCCAACAGGATGAGGTCCGGGCAGGGGTGACTTTCCGCGTGCTCGCTAGTGCGGCACCTTTGCAAATACTGCATGGCCATATCGGCGCTCAGTACGTCATGGATGTGACGAACCTGGCCTGAGTCGCGCAAAACTAGGCGGTGCAAAAAATTTGTGGCTGGGTCGTCATCAACGAGTAAGACGCAATTTAGGGTTTGGGACATTGTTAGGTACCGGGAAGGGTGAAATACACGGTGGTGCCGTCCCCCGGATGGGAGTCCATCCACATCCGACCACCATGCTGCTCTACGATTTTTCTACAGTGCGCAAGACCAATTCCCGTTCCGGAGTAGGTCCCGCGGGGATGAATGCTTTGGAATACATGAAAGACTTTGTCCTGATGTTCCGCGGCGATCCCGATGCCGTTATCTGCGACGCAGTAGACCTGCTCGCCGTTCATCTGGTGGCTTTCCACACGGATATGCAGTGGTGTCTTGGCGCATCGGAACTTAATCGCGTTGTCGAGTAGTTCGTGGATGAGCAAATGAATCTTGCTCACCTGGCCCTGTACTGGCGGCATCACGGCACAGTCTAGGCGGACTCGGAGATCGCTCAGGCTTTGCCTGTGCGCCTGCCGATAGGCTTGAACGATGCTTTCAATGTGAATGCTTTCCAGCGGGAGTTGTTCGCCCAGCCTGGCATGGTCTAACAGAGCTCTGACCTGTGCGCTCATTCGCTTCACCGCATCCTCAATGAATTCGATGCAACGTACCCCGTCTGTATCCAGCTGCTGTCTATTCACCTCGAGTAAGCGCTGACTCAGCGTCGTAATGCTGAGTAGGGGTTCTTGTAAGTCGTGCGAGGTGATGTACACCAATTGTTCGATGTCGGCATAGGCCTTCTCCAATTGGTGTTCCCGCAGCTGCAGTTGGCGCAGTTGGTCAAACATCGCTAAGGCGGTATACACGATGGTGTGCATACGCTCGGCGCTCAGCTCGGCTTTGCTGTGGTAGTCGTTGATGTCGTATTCACGAATCACCTGCCGTGCGGGTGCCTGCCCCGGCTGCCCAGTACGCAAGATGATGCGGCAGTTGGCATTGCCCTGGTGTTGGCGGACGTGATGGACAACTCGAAACCCCGCATCATCCGATTCCATCACCACATCAAGCAGGATAAGGGCAATATCGGTTGGCTCCTGGTCGAGAATCTCGATGGCCTGTGCTGCGGTGTAGGCATGTAGAAAAGCAAGGCCGCGACCTTGATATTCAAAGGCGTCCAAAGCCAGTTGCGTAATGCGATGCACCGCCGGCTCATCGTCCACAATCAAGATGCGCCATGGCGGTTGTTGCTCCGTATGGCCATCTGTGTGCTCGTCGTCTTCAACCCAAACCAGGGTGTCGTTGTCCACTAATTGGCGACGCCTCCTGCCGCGAGTTTGTTATGGATGGTTTGCAGGGTGTCCTGCGCCTGAGCGACGCATTGGCAAAACAAGTCGATAAGCTCACGCTGGGGCGGAGTAATGTCCGTTTTGCCGGCGATGTAAAGAATGTTCTTTGTGTTGCGGCGGGTTTCGTACACGGCTGTGAAATGGGCCCCCGCAGCTACGGCGCTGCCTTGCTCACTGCTTTTGACCAGAAGTGCAAAGAGCTGAGGGTCGAGGACCTCGCGGGCCTTTTGCCCCACCAAGGATGAAAATTGCCCGGTGCCGGCAAGAATCTCGATATCGCTTTGGGTCTCCGCCGCAGCCAGACCTTCGGTACGTAGCACCAAAGTTTCATGGTCCAGGTAAAGCAAGGCAGCGAGTTGCTCCAATACCCCCTGAGCAAACTGCTCGATGGATTGAAACTCGTACAGGGTGTTGGCGGCTTCGATGATCTTGCGCAGGCCGCGTCGACTATGATCCAGCGCGATGAGGTCACGGTAAGAGGCAATGCTGGTATGCATCACCGTAAACATTTTTTCCTGAGTGAGTTCTGTTTTTTGCTTGTAATCGTTGATGTCATACTGGGTGATGACTTCACGCTCCGGAGCCTGGCCGGGTTGTCCGGTGCGCAGAGTAATGCGGGGGAAGTGCAGGCCTGCCTCTTCGCGTGCATAACGGACAAAATCCAGCCCGGAGTGGTCGTTTTCCATCACCACGTCGACCAGCATGACCGCCACATCGGGGTGGCTGCTGAGGAGCTTACGTGCTTCCTCTCCCGAATAAGCGTGAATGAACTCCAGCCCTCGCCCGGCAAATCGAAAGTCCGATAACGCGACCAGGGTGATGTCATGCACCGAGGGCTCATCATCCACGATGAGCACTTTCCAGGCGCCAGTGGGTGCTTCTGCGCCGGGTTGGTCGTCTTCAACAATGATGATGTCGTCATTCATGATCAAGGTGCCTTCGAGGGGAAGCGAATATCGAAGCTCACCCCGGTTTCACTGGGGGCTAAGCGAATACTGCCCCCCAAGGTTCTGGTGATCAGGTTGTAGACAATGTGCATGCCCAGGCCACTTCCACCTTGACCTCGGCGGGTGGTGAAGAAGGGGTCAAAAATGCGTTTACGGGCGTCGGCGGTCATGCCTACACCATCATCGCTGTAGCTCAGTCGCACCATGCCTTCATTAAGCTCAGCGTGGATACGAATGCAGCCTTCTTCACGCTCGGCAAAGCCATGGACGACGGAATTCATCACCAGGTTGGTGAGCACCTGGGATATTGCTCCTGGATAGCCGTCAAGGACGATGTTGTCTGGGCAGTCGACCTCGATGCTGTAAGGCAGCTTTTTCAGCCGAGGGCGTAGGCTGAGCAGCGTCTCCTGAATGTAATCGTGCAAATGGAACTCGCGTCGCTCACTGCTGGTTTGATCCACCGCCACCTGTTTAAAACTTTGAATCAGCTCAGCGGCACGCGATAGGTTTTTCGCGATCATTTCGCCAATTTCATCCGCCTGGTTCACGTATTTATCGAGCATGGAGCGCTTGATATTGCCGCTGCTGTAGGCTGTTTTTAGCTCTTGGGAACGAGACTGCAAGGTTGATGCAGCGGTGAACGCGACCCCGATGGGGGTGTTGATTTCGTGAGCAACGCCCGCTACGAGGCCCCCTAAGGAGGCCATTTTTTCTGACTGTACCAATTGCTCTTGGGTATCTTGCAGGCGCTGCATGGCCAGGCTGAGCTCGCGATTGCTGCGGTCGCGTTCAGCAATCTCTGCTTCCAGGGCGGCTTGGGCGGCGAGTAGCTCTTTATCGCGTTGGTCGACTTGCCCCAGCATGCGGTTGAAACCGTTGATGAGAGCGCCGACTTCATCATGGCCTCCGGGTTCCGCGCGCATCGCGTAATCGCCGGTGTGAGCCACTGTCTGCATTAACTCGTGCAGACCCATAATGGGTGTGGCGATGGCCCTCTCCACAACGCGGCTGAGTATGAAGGCCAACAAGCCCACAATAAGTGTGACCAGGGCGCTGCCCCAGGCCAGTACACGCAGGCGTTGCCATAGCTTTCTTAGGTCGGCTTCGATATACACATAACCTGCGGTGGCTCCATCCAGCGTCACACTTTGGATGGCGTGCATACGGCCCTGGCCTGAGGTGGCTATGGCTAAGTCGAGGCTATCCTCGCAGTGGTCGCTAGCAGGGTGAGGTTGGTACTGGGCGAACAGGCTTGGGCTGCCGCCACCGGCTTCTCTGTAAACACAAGCCCTTACAACATCTGGAGTGCTGTCAAGAGCGCTGAGGGTTTCTTGGGCCGCTGAGAAGTCACCAAAGAGGAGGGCGGCTTCTGAATTGTTGGCAATGATTTGTGCACGCGCTTGCAAATCCTCCCGGAGCTGCTGGTTGAGTGCCACCCACTCGTAGGTCATATACACCAGCATCACTAAAGCCAGTGTGAGCAGCGTCGTGCCAACCACAACCAGACGCAGTTTTTTCCGCAGAGGCAAGTTGTAGACGATCTGTTGCGGCATTCAGGAGTCTCCTGAGCTACTCACTAAGTCTGCAAGCCGTAACAGCTTGGAGCTAAAGCGGAGGCCAGCGCTCCGGCCGCTGGCCAAGGCAATGTCGAAACGCAGCCGACCTTGATCTCGCTTCACGCGCAAAATCCCACCCTCTCGCAAAAAGTTTGGGCCATAACCCACGGTGAGTACGGGCTGATGCTTGACGGTTTTGAGTATGGGCCCAAGCTGCTCCAGGGATTGGGACTCCTCCAGATGCAAAATATGGCACCCCGACATATCGTCCTGGGGGCTTAGGTCTACAACAGAGATCACCCGCGTCCCGACGGGCTTGCCTTCAATTTCGGTGCGCAGCACGGATTCAAACTCCGTGCCCTGTAGCACACAAACCTCAATCTGTTGTCTATCTTGGTTTTGCTCAGGCCAGGTGACGAATTTGGCGAGGTTGTAAAGAAAGGCTGCCCTCACGCGCAGCTCTAGGTCGCTGCCGTGTGCAGTGTGCGGTAGTGCCGAGGCAAAGACCAGGGCGCTTGCAAGAAGGGAGCGCAGCAGCGTGGTCATGGTGTTAGCGCTTCCGCCCTGGCTGCCAGATGATCTCCGCGAAAATGCTGCGCTCGATCTCGGAGTTAATTTCCCATTCGCGGCGTTGGCTTTGGAGCAGATTTTGGCCGTTTAGTGCGACGCTCCAGCTCGGGTTCAATCGGTAGGCCCAGCGCACACTCAGATCCCAAAAACTCTCTACTGCGAAGCCAGGAATGTCATCAACATAGCGAAGCTGACCACCCCATTGGTGCTTGCTTGAGGGCTGCCAATCCCAGCGCATCCACGCTTGATGACTCGGGGCCTGATCTTCCGCCGCTTCGGTCACGCGGTCGGCTGTGTCTGGGTGGGGCTCCAGATCGAGCTGAAGATAGTTATAGGCAAAATGCAGGGCGAGCTGGGAATTGGGTCGCCATGTGCTCGTCAGCTCCAGACCACTGGCCGTAGCTTGGTAGTTGTTCACAATGAGCGGTAGCTCAGGTTCGGAGCGAGGTTCAACTCCACGCAGACGGTCGTAGTCATTGTGGAAGGCAGACGCTTCTATGCTCAGTCCTGGGCTAATGGCGTGGCGTAGGCCGAGTTCCTTGGCAAATAGCTCTTCGGGTTCAAAGTCGGGGTTGCCAATTGCGCCAGCATTAGGAATAGGGATGAGAACATCGCTATCCAAGCGATTGGGCATTCGAAGTGCCCGAGATAGGCTGCCCCAAATGGCGGTTCGCTCGTTTAATGTGTGGTTGATGCGGATGTCCGGCTGTACGGCAAAGCCTGCGAACTCATTGTGTTCAATCCGCAAGCCCAAAGACAGCTGACTACTGGGGCTGAGGGTGATTTGGTCGGAGGCGAAGAGATTCGAGTTTTGGACCGTGCGCTTTGCCGGGATGAACACAATTAGAGGGGGGTTCTCTTGTTCATCTCGCGATATGCGATGCCCCAAGCCCCACACCAGCTGGTGGCGCTCGCCTAAACGCAGCGAGTGACGCAGCTCGACATCTACCGTATCGCGCTTCTCGCCAAAGTTGCCCTGCTGTGTGCGCTCGGTGTGCTCCCAAAAGAACTGTATTGATAACGTGGATTCTTCGTCGTAGGGGCGTTGCCAGCGTGCTAATAAATGGCCGCCACTCTGTTCGTTATCTTTGCCTTGCGGATTGAGTGCTTCGTCAAAATTTTGTAATTCGTTCGCGTAGCCCACAGCATCCAAAAGCCATGAGTCGCCATTCTTGCCCTGGCCATCGAAGCGTAGACCCGCTTGATGCATTGCAATGGCATCTTGAGCACCACTGCCATCGCCTCTGACCTGCTCATCGCGTTCCCAATGTCGCAAGTATGCTCGCCAGTACTGACCTTCAGACCACTGACCACCATGGCGGATGCCGGCAAAGGATGTTTGCTCATTTCCGCCACCGGCATAGGCTAAGCTGCCTTGAGTATCCGCAGCGGACTTGGTGACAATGTTGACCACTCCGTTGACGGCATTTGAACCCCACAACACCGAAGCCGGCCCTCGTATGACCTCAATGCGATCCAAGTCCGGCATGAAGATATCTTGCGCGTCCCAAAACACGCCAGAGAACAGAGGTGAGTACACACTTCTGCCATCGATGAGGACTTCTAACTTATCGGCTACGGTGCCATTGAAGCCACGGGCTGTGATCGCCCAACGTTGCCCATCAATTTGGGCAACATGCAACCCAGGAATCAGGCGTAGGGCCTCTGGAATGGTCCGTGCGCCGCTGCGCAGCGCCTCATCTCCGCTGAGCACGTACACTGCGGCCGCCGCTTCAGCGAGTTCCTGAGGGCGCTTGGCAACGGAGGTGACTTGAATGTCGAGCAGGGCCTCGAGGCTGAGCTCGGTCAGATCCAGTTCGTCCTGGCCAGCGACCGCGCCCGCCCAAAAAACAAGGCTAGCAACACCGTAGACACGGAGGCTTAATCGAGCTGCCACATTGACTTCCCTCCATCACTCCGGCCCACTCCACGGCGGAGATCAGAAACAACTTGAAGCCTGAGTAAACACTGACGCAAGTCAAGGCGACGTAAAGTTGGCAGCCCATGGCCTCATTCTGAGGCGCGCCGCTGCGGTGGTTCATGGGGCCAGGCGCTTAGGCAAAATTTCGTCGACTCGTCCTGGCCGGCGTAAAGCTGGGAGATGTGGACAATGACAGCAAGCTGCTGCCTTGATCCTACGCCCGGTTTAAGGTCGCTCCTGCACCAACACCCAAGGTCGGACCACAACCGCCCAAAGACTGATTTGTGGTTCAGACGACCAGCGCAAGGCATGGGCGTCGTCCAAGAGCCCGACGCGGGATGCGTCCATCCATGTGCGCAGGGCCGCCGCGTTATCGTCGGCAAAAGCCTGTGCAACTTCGACTAAATCCAAACCCTCGGCCACACGCACCACTTTCCCAACACCGAACAGGCGCTCAATCTCCCCCCAGCTGACTCTCGCGGTTTCGCCAAGCAGCTTCTGGTAGGCGGGATCGGGATTGGCCGCTGGTGTTGGTATTGAGGACGAAGAATCTGTCATTGCGCGGGATTTTAGCTTGCTACCAAGGGCGGTGCCCGTGGCGTAGGTGAGGGTCAAAGCCTAAGGCCTTGGAGGCTATTCGCTCAGTAGTCGCAAGTAAGCGGCGCCAATATCGTCATCAAAGTACGCCATGCCTAGGGTTGTGAGGTACTCCATGCGATCAGCTTTTCGCAGATCAATGTCGGGTACCCCCGCATTGTTGTCCTGGTAAATGCCGGCAAGATGGGCCATGTATTCCTCGCCGTCTTTGAGCAGCAACAAGCTGGCCGCCCCCACGTCCGGTTTCACCTGGCTGCTCAGCTCGGCTGGTAGGTCTACGGCGAACACGACGGGCTTGTCTTTGCCGCCAAGACGCAGCTGCCGTTCACGCGCTTTTTTCGCTGCCCAATAAAAAGCCAGCTCCTTGCTTTGGCTCAAAAAAACTGGTTCCTGTGTTGCCTGGTACTCATGTTGCAGCGTGGCCATGGTTTTTTGAGTGGCAGCTTGCAGGGCCTGATCGCCAGAGCGCTTTAAACCATGTTCCTGGATGGATGCCACCAGCTCTGAGGAGGTGCCGTGATACCAGACATGACTGACTGCAAAGCCTTGCTCGCCTAGCAGATCGTTGGCGTCTTTGAGGAATGCGGGGGTGTTCATGCTGAGAGCTCAAATTCGATTGAATCACATAAAAAAAGCGGCGCCTTCTACAAGACGCCGCCTTATTCCAGGCCTTTGTCGTCGCTACAACCTGTTCAGGTTTGGCGCGACTGGGGCTGCTTAGCTGAACTGGTTGGAGGTGTTCTTGGCACCACCAGCTTTCAGCGCGGCTTCACCAGCAAAGTACTCTTTATGGTCGTCACCGATATCGGAGCCGGCCATGTTTTGGTGCTTCACGCAGGCGATGCCTTGGCGGATCTCTTTACGCTGTACGCCTTCCACGTAGCCCAGCATGCCAGCCTCGCCAAAGTATTCCTTGGCCAGATTGTCTACCGACAGGGCAGTGGTGTGGTAGGTGGGCAGCGTGATCAGGTGGTGGAACACGTTGGCTTCGCGCGAGGTGTCTTGCTGGAAGGACTTCACACGGGCATCCGCAGCAGCTGACAGCTCGGAGTTGTCGTATTCAGCAGACATTAGGTTGTCGCGGTCGTAAGCCGACACGTCTTTGCCTTCAGCTTTCCAGGCGTCGTAGGTTTGCTGACGGAAGTTCAGCGTCCAGTTGAAGGAGGGGCTGTTGTTGTAAACCAGCTTGGCGTCCGGATGCACCTTACGCACTTCGTCCATCATGCCTTTGATTTCGTGCACGGTCGGCACGGCGGTTTCGATCCACAGCAGGTCGGCACCCGCATTGATGGCTTCGATGCAGTCGAAGACGCAACGCTCGTGACCGGTACCTTGGCGGAACTGGTACAGACCAGAGGGCAGGCGCTTGGGACGAACCAGCTTGCCGTTGCGGCTGATCAGTACGTCACCTTCGTTGGTGTCTTCTGGGGAGACTTCTTCAACATCCAGGTAGGAGTTGTAAACGTCGCCTTGGTCGCCCGGCTCTTTCACTACGGCGATTTCTTTGGTCAGGCCAGCGCCTTCGGAGTCGGTACGGGCGACGATGATGCCGTTGTCGATGCCCAGCTCCAAGAAGGCGTAACGCAGAGCGCGCAGCTTGGCGTGGAAGTCGGCATGAGGAACGGTCACTTTGCCGTCTTGGTGACCACATTGCTTCTCGTCAGCCACCTGGTTTTCGATCTGCAGGGCACAGGCGCCGGCTTCGATCATTTGCTTGGCCATCAAGTAAGTGGCTTCGGCGTTACCAAAACCCGCATCGATGTCAGCAATGATCGGCACCACGTGGGTTTGGTGGTTGTCGATTGCATCCAGAATTTCGGCTTCCTTGGCCGAATCGCCAGCTTCGCGGGCTTTGTCCAGTTCACGGAACAGGCCGCCGAGTTCGCGAGCGTCAGCTTGGCGCAGGAAGGTGTACAGCTCTTCCACCAGGCTGGCCACAGCGGTCTTCTCGTGCATGGACTGGTCAGGCAGCGGACCGAAGTCGGAACGCAGAGCCGCAACCATCCAGCCGGAGAGGTAGAGGTATTTGCGCTCGGTGGTGCCAAAGTGCTTCTTCACCGAGATCATTTTTTGCTGGCCCACAAAACCGTGCCAGCAGCCCAGCGACTGGGTGTACTTGGTTTTGTCTTTATCAAACTCAGCCATGTCACGACGCATGATGTCCGCCGTGTACTGGGCGATTTCCAAGCCGGTTTTAAACCGGTTCTGGGCGCGCATGCGTGCTGCGGACTCGGGGTTGATGGCATCCCAGGGGCTGCCGGCCGCTTCTTTCACGCGCTCAAGCGCTGCAATATCGTCTTTGTACTGTGTCATGTGTCGATCCTGGTAGTAATGGAGTACAAGGAAACCAGAGCCATTGAGATATGGCCGTTCTGACTTTTCGCGGCGTATTCTAGCCGCCTTATCCCAATAAATCTAATAAATACCTTTGATGTTCGTCATCCGTCTGGTGAATAATGGTCTGCGACGCAAAAGACCGCGTCTGAAGATTCAGCCGCGACCGCGCTGAACGCACCTGAGCGATGTTTTGTGAACCTCAAAAATATTGATCTGAACCTTCTTGTGTACCTTGATGCCCTGTTGGCATCACGTAATGTGACTCAAGCTGCGGAAAGTTTAGGGATAAGTCAGCCGGCTATGAGTAACGGGCTACGTCGTCTGCGAACCCTGTTCGCAGACCCGCTACTCATTCGCACCAAAGACGGCATGACGCCCACCGAGCGGGCAAAAGCATTACAGCCCCTGGTGCGCAGCATTGTGGCCTCCATTGAACTGGCTGTAGAGCCCGACAAGGGCTTCGATCCATCGGTGGCGGAGCGCGTATTTCGCCTGTCTGTCAGCGATTACGGCGAGTGCACCCTAATGCCGCCTCTGCTGGAACGGCTGCGTGGAATTGCCCCCAACATCACCCTAGACATCCTCACGCCCAGTGACGTGAGCTATAAGGATCTGGAGGGTGGCAACGTGGATATGGTCATCAACCGTTTCGATGACCTGCCGCAGTCCATTCACCAACGCACCATTTGGCGTGACGACTTCGCCTGCATGATGAGTTGCAGCAATCCCATACGCGAAGGCTTTAGTCTGGATAGCTACCTCCAGGCCAATCACGTTTGGGTGAGCAAAACCGGCATGGGCATTGGCGTGGGCGTTGAACCCGATCAAATTCAGCAATTGGGCTGGGTGGACGATGCGCTCGCCAGGCTTGGTAAGAAGCGCCGTATTCGCTTGTATACCCGGCATTACCAAGCCGCTATGCAGCTGGCAGAAATGCCGGATTTGGTCATCACCATTCCCAGCAAGTCGGCCATGCTGCAGAAGCACAACCCTAAGGTCACCATCTTGCCACCGCCATTTGAGATTCCTGAAATTGAACTGAAGATGGCCTGGAGTTCACTGCAACATCACAATCCGGCCAACCAATGGCTACGGGGCTTGATTGCCGAGGTGGCTGCAGAGTTGGATTAGCCACGTCCAAGCAACCTTTGCCCGTTGAGAATGCTTGCTCGCCGAGGCAGGGGCTAGCCTCGTCTCCAGCGTGTTTCCGTCCTTTCTAGACACTAGCACTGCAGACCTTGGTGCCTTCACCGATTGGCCGCTGTGCGCTTTGGCTTGGGCTAGACTCAGTGCATGGCTTCTATCGCCTCCACGGACACACAGGCTGATCGCCGGGAACAGCTCCCGCCGCCAGGGAATTCTCTGGTGTCGTTGCGGGCGTGGCTGAGCGCCTATGAGACGGCCGCCAATGTTACGCAGCCGCTGTGCCCGCTGGTGTTTGATCGCCTGATTGATGGAGCTCTGCGCCAGAGTCATGCGCGAGTTCAGCTCGCTGACTTGCTCGACATTCTGGCCGGGCTTGCCGCAGACCCGCATACCTTGTGCAGCGCGATCTTATTCTGGGCGCAGGCGCACGGCGACGCCGTAAAGTCTATTGAAGACCAAGTTCCCGAGCCTGTCCGACTGCAGCTCGGAAGCCTGAGGCGCTTACAACAGCTGCAGTCTGAGAGTGTGGATGGTGCCGTTGCTAGCGAACTGGCGGCGAGTGCAGAAGGCCTGAGGCGATTGCTGCTGGCTTTGGTTAAAGACATTCGCATCGTCCTGATTGCCTTGGGTTGGCAACTGGTGCAGTTGCGTCATGCCAAGAATGATCCTGAGCATGCAATGCGTCTGGCAAAAGAGACCATGCTTATTCACGCTCCACTCGCGAATCGCTTAGGCGTTTGGCAATTGAAGTGGGAGCTGGAGGATCTGGCGTTTCGTTTTTCGGAGCCTGAGGCCTACAAGCGCATTGCCAAACAAGTTGCCGAGCGCCGCGCCGATCGCGAGGCATTTATCCAGGGCTTTAAAAAGCGCCTTGAAGACA
Organism: Oceanococcus sp. HetDA_MAG_MS8; assembly: GCA_019192445.1. Classification (NCBI taxonomy): domain Bacteria; kingdom Pseudomonadati; phylum Pseudomonadota; class Gammaproteobacteria; order Chromatiales; family Oceanococcaceae; genus Oceanococcus; species Oceanococcus sp. HetDA_MAG_MS8. Next base: position 3,043 of record JAHCMK010000014.1, on the reverse strand, counting down.
TTTTGCGGACGGCAGGGGTCAAAGCTGAGGTTAAGGGTAGACCAAAGCATATCTACAGCATCTACAGAAAGATGCAGAGCAAGAGCCTGGATATTGGCGAACTCTTCGACCTGCATGCGGTGAGGGTGCTGGTAGATGACTTGCCGAGCTGCTACGCCGTTTTGGGCTTGGTGCATACCAACTGGCAATCTATACCGGGCGAGTTCGACGATTACATCACCACGCCTAAGGGAAATAACTACCAGTCTCTGCACACCGCCGTGATCGGCCCTGAGGGCAAGCCCGTGGAAGTGCAGATCCGCAGTTGGGCCATGAATGAACATGCCGAGCTGGGCGTTGCGGCGCACTGGCGCTACAAAGAAGGGGGTCCGAAGGACCCTTCTTTTGACCGCAAAGTGGTTGCGATGCGCCAGCTCCTCGAAAATGCCGATGAGCTCATGGACGATGAGACTCTGCTCGCCAGCTTTCAGTCGGCAACGCAAGAGGATCGGGTTTATGTGATGACGCCTCAGGGCAAGGTCATCGACTTATCTCTGGGGGCGACAGTCTTGGACTTTGCTTACGCCGTTCACACCGAAGTCGGCCACCGTTGCCGCGGCGCCAAGGTCAACGGTCGCATCGTCCCTCTAACCCATGTGGTGAGCAACGGTGATCGGGTGGAAATTCTCACGGCGCGGGAACCCCGGCCCAGTCGAGATTGGCTGAATCCACGCCTAGGCTTCATTACTGGGGCACGGGCCAGGGCGAAGGTGCGCCAGTGGTTCAAAAAGGAAAGCCGGGAAGAGCACCTCGCCGCCGGCCGAGACCTGGTAGAGGCCGAGCTGCGCCGAATGGGGCTTGTCGAAGCAGACCTGCAAAGTGTGCCCCAGCGGTTCAACCTCAACACCGTTGAAGATCTCCATGTGGCCGTTGGCAATGGCGAGCTGACCGCGACTCAAATCGTCGGCGCAGCCGAAAGGCTAAAAGACCAGCAGAACCCGGTTCAGCCTGAAGATCTGCTGGCTCGTACGCCGCGCCGTCAGCGTGGACCGAAGAAAGAAGCTAGTGGCGGAATCACGATTGAGGGTGTGGGTAACCTTGTGACCTCCATTGCTGGCTGTTGCCAGCCGCTTCCTGGAGAGCCTGTTTTAGGCTACGTCACGCGCGGGCGGGGTGTGAGCGTTCACCGCAGCGACTGCGCTCGAGTGCTGCAGTGGCAGGTGGAGGAGCCTCACCGATTGTTGGAGGTGCATTGGAGTCAAGCGGAGGGGCAGCGCTTTAAGGTCATGCTGCAAATACTGGCCTATGACCGCCGCGAGCTATTCAAAGATATTTCCACCGTTTTAGCTTCAGCCGAAGTGCGCGTGATTGAAATTTCCAGCCATCCCGATCCAGTACAGGAGCAAGTCGATATCCGCTTGCAGGTTGAGGTGCAGGACTATGATCAGCTCAGCGAGGTGTTGTCCCGCTTGGCAGCGATCCGGAATGTGATTGAGAGCCGCCGGCTACGCGATATTCAGGGCGCATGAGGTTTAAGGCATAGGGGCGCTTGTCTTATTCAGTCTGATGATTCGCCTACGCCAGATGTGCTTCGCCTGCTTGGTGAAATAAAAGACGTGGCGGGTAAAGGGTGGCGAATAATTGGCTCAACACTGATGACTCAATCCCAAAATAACAGTAGGATTCTGCTGAGCTTCTAAGGAGCAGGCCCGGATGAAATACGGTCGTGGTGCTAAGGCTACCTTTGGATATGCACTACCTGTACTGCTCTTGGTAGTAACCACTGCGCTCGCGTTTTCTGCCGGCGGTCTTATGGTTGGGTATTCCGTGGCGACGAATACTTTGCATGAGCTATTCCAGTGGCCGCATGTGTGGTTTTTGTTAATTGCATGGCTTTTCTATGGCCTCATTGTTTTGGGCTGTGTGGCGTCCATCAAAAACCCTCAGGGTTGACGGCCGTCCAGCCAACACTCTCATGTGAGGTGGCGGAAGCTGAATTCAAGTACGAGGCTAGTCGTTGGTATCTACACAGAATTCGTAGACCTGAATCTGTTCAACCGCACCCGGGCCGAAGCGAATAAATAGCTCCAAGGTGTCGAAGGGCTTGGTTGCTTGGACAGATCCAGTGCCATAAGCGGAGTAGTTAAAGCCGTACTGCCCATCAAGTTCATCGCTAGGCAAGTCGAAGTCGATGCCAGATTGATCTTGGAGCTGGCCACTCAAGCGTGTTCGGACATCCGCTTGGAGAAAGACGCCAGGAAATGTCCTCTCGTGGTACGCCAACACTGCGGGTCGTGTGCCGGCAGGGAACACCTCTCCTTCTGGAGCCGTTGCCGTAATTAAAACCTCGCCTTCCAACGTCGCACCGAGGAGGATTGAGGCGGCTGTAAATTCATCCCCATCCAATGCGGACTCCTGGGCGATAACATTGCAGCCCCGACAGGTGGTGGGGTTGATGAAAAAATCCCAGCGCGCAAAAGACCCCAGTTCTGAGCGGCAGACGTCGCCAGTCGGCTCATAGAATGTTGCCCGCGGTTCTAAATTTCCGGTATTAGCTGGGTTTTCGCATCCCGCGAGCAGTAAAGACGCGCAGGCCGTCGCCGCGCAAGCAGCAATCCGATTAAATAATTGCATTGTAAGGTTCTCCAGACGCTATAAAGCAAAAAAATGCAGACGTCGTAGACCTGTATTTAGCAGACTAAGCGAGCTAGCGCAAGCTGCCTCAATGTTATTGGTGGTGGATGTCCGGGCTTTAGGGTAATTGTTGGCTCTATAAGTGCTGTCTGGTCTTTTGGAAAGAGGTACTGAGGACAAATAAACAGAAGCGACCTGTTATCCAGGGCCTCACGCAACCAGAGTAAGTCCGCAGGATGCGGGCCATGGATGGGCCCGTACAACCAACGACGCAGTTGTTGGTGCGAGTCCCTCCCCTACAAACGAAAATGCCTCCGCAAAGGGAGGCTTTCAAGTATTTGGTAGGCGCGATTGGCTCGACAAATGGGCCAGGACGGCCCATTTACGCGACCGCAGGGAGCCCGAAGGGCCAGGGCCATGGATGGCCCTG
>JAHCMK010000013.1 GCA_019192445.1 Oceanococcus sp. HetDA_MAG_MS8 | reverse complement strand
CACACCCCGTGCTGACCCGCATATGTGCGACGAACTTCTGTTAAGGGACACTAGGCAGGCTCTACCTTTTTCGCCATATTCCCCTTGCGGTGACGCTCGGCTTTAAAGCGAACAGCAACACCGGGCTCTGGCTCCCAGTCGCAGCCCACGAGTTCACGAAAATGTAGGTAATAGTCTTCGCCGTCTTCGCCACGCACGACACCGAAGCCACGCTCCATGTCGTAGCGGCTAATTTGCCCGGCAATCCAGGTCTCACCCTCGGACTGTTCCGTCATAGCTTTCCTCTCCCAGCCATCCCGTGTAGCTATCGCCTGGCTGCAACTCACCCACACCCACGGGGGTGCCGGTTAGCAACACGTCGCCCGCTTCCAGCCCAAACAGGGCCGTGGCGTCGTGCAGCAAGCGGTCGATTGGATACACCATCAGCGCAGTGCTGTCGTCCTGGCGCATCTGTCCATTCACGGCTAATGCAATCCGCGTATCTTGCAGGTCTTTCACGCTTGCCACCGGCTGCACCGGGGTGATCGGACAAGAGCCAGCAAAAGCCTTGGCTGCCTCCCAAGGATAGCCCTGCTCGCGTAATTGGGTTTGCACACTCCGCAGGGTGAGATCCAAGGCCAGCGCCACACCACCAATCACATCCAGGCCGGCCTTGTCGGGATTGCGGACCCGCTTGGCGATCACCAGGGCTAGTTCCACTTCGTGATGCACGTCGCCGCGCCCCTGGGGAATGTGTAGCGGGCCGGCAAAGTCGCACAGGGCTGAATTGGGCTTCATGAAGAAGGTGGGCTGGGCCGGCACCGTAGATGCCAATTCAGCGGCATGCGCCGCATAGTTTTTGGCCACGCAGATAATCTTGCTGGGGGCAAAAGGACCAACACCACCATCGGCCATTTTAAGGCTGGTCAACATTGCTCTAATTGCTCATTCAATTCTCGGAGTACCGCCACCCGAGCATGGCGCTTGTCATTGGCGCCAATCAGCTTCCAAGGTGCCGCCGCTGTATTCGTATAAGCCAACATGTCGTTAACTGCCTCGAGATAGTCCGGTCTTCGTTCCCGGTTCCGCCAATCGTCTTCGGTCAGCTTCCAGGCTTTGAGCGGATCTTGCTCGCGGGCCTGGAAGCGTTGTAACTGCTCATCAGCGCTGATATGCAGCCAGAACTTCAGCAGTATGTGCCCAGACTGCGTCCATTGCTGCTCAAACTGACAAATTTCTTCGGCAGCCCGTTGCCAGCGATGCTCCGGCGTCAGCTGCTCCACGCGTTCAACCAACATGCGCCCGTACCAAGAGCGGTCGAAAATCGCCACATGACCCGGCTTTGGCATGCGCGTCGCAAAGCGCCAGAGATAGTGACGACGCGCCTCCACAGCATCGGGAGAGGCAATGCGGTGCACCTGGGTGTAACGCGCATCTAGCACCTGCATTAGGCGCCGAATGCTGCCGCCTTTGCCCGCTGCATCCCAGCCCTCAAAGACCAAAACCAAACCGCGTTCTTGCATGGCCATGCGACGCAGCAAGGGATATAGACGCCCCTGCTGCTGCTTTAGCTGTTCGCTGTAGTCCAGCTTGGACAAACTGGGCTGGGCCACCTCAGCCAAGTGATCGACGGCAGCGGGTTTCCAGTGGTTGGAAAACTGTGGTGGCGGCACGGCGTGCAGGCGTTGCTCTAAGGCTTCCGCCAAATGCGCGCCCACTACTAGGCTGCGCGCACGTTCAGGGCGGCCGTCCACGCGTAGCCATGGCAAACCGGCCTTTTCGCTGGCCTCCCACACACGAGCGCTGGCCTGCATGAAGTCGTCATATAAATGAAGATGCAGCCAATCCTTGGGCTGCACCTGCCAGATATCGACCGGATCACGTGCGAGTGCCTCTAATCGCTCCCGCTGAGCCTGCGCATCTAAATGCATCCAGACTTTGATTAACAAGGCGCCGTCCGCGACCAACGTGCGCTCAAACTCCAGAGCCGCCTGAATGCGCTGATCGAACTCCTCATGGGTACAGCGACCACGAACATGATCTTGCAATGGCGTGGAATACCAACCGGAGAGCACCACCGACATCGTGCCACGCGCAGGAACATCCGGCCAAAAACGCAGTAGGGGCACGGGCTTTGTCACGGCGTGTTCCACCGGAGGGTAAGCCCGCGTGCGCACAAAGCGAGGATCCAGCCACGCACTCAGCAAGTTGGCAAACTCGTGCTTACCCGCGCCGTCCACACCGGCCAACACCACAATGACCGGGAAATCCGCGCTACGCAGGCGGTGTTGCAGCAACAACAGCTTTCCGCGCAAGGCACGTGCTTGCGTTTTCCAGTCCTGTTTGCCGACTTCTTCCAGCGGCGCCGGAGGTCCCTTCATTCCTACCTTGTACCGCAAAAAGAAACGCGACCCAAGCCGGATCACCGACTGGGGTCGCGTGCAAGGCCTCCCGCCTTGTGTTTCGGTGAGGCGGACCACCATCGAAGCCCGCCTTAACAGGGCTGAGCAGCGCGCAGTACTAAAGCGCGCCGCCCGGCCGAAGCCCGCTAGCTAGGGAAAGGGATGGTGAGCATGGCGCGCAGTGCCATTGCGGCATAGTCCGCCCGGCTGACCGCCTGTTGCGGACGTACGAAGGCTACTCCATCTTGAACCTCAGGCTGCAGCACGCCCAGCTGCAAGGCCAAAACCACATGCCCGCGCATGGTTGGGCTGATGGCATCAATATCCCCAATAAGGACAGCATTGCCATCTGCATCGATGTAGCCCGTGGCGTCGGCAAGCTCAGCTGCTGCGTCTTCATCGCCTTTGGCCTGGATGAGGGCAAAAGCTGCTTCTTCCAGACTCACAGCCCCCTGGGGATTGGCCATGCCGGTTTCGATGGGTGCTCGCGCCTCTGGGTCCAGATCCAGAATGAGGTTCCCGCCCCGGGTAGCAATCTCTACCGCAGCACTGAGGCGACGCTGCCCAGCATTCATGACCTGGGTGCGGCCACCATCATGGGATCGGGTCTGACGCACCCCAAAGGCGGTGACGTATTCGGCGAACTCGCCGCGGGCTAACAGAGCATCTGGCTCAAACAAGCCGCTGGGGCGCGAGTCCATCAATCGCTCCGCGATAGCACTCTGAATGATGCTTTGCTGCGGGTGGCCGACGGTATCACTCAATCCTACGATATTGCCCTGCGGGAATTGCTCCAACAGCACTTCCTGACCCATGCTGGGCGGACTGATGCCATTCGTGAGACCGAGCGGGTCCAGAGTCACACCCGACAAGCCCCCAATGCCGTTGAACTCTACGGTCCAGGTTCCTGGCATGCCCGGGGCCGTAGCCGCTACCCGCGGCGCCAACAGAGGCAGAGCAATACCCGAGCCGTGACGGTTGCCCTCAGGGTCAGTGAGGGTCACTCCGCAGGTACACGGGTTGGTTTCATCCAAACTCCAAGAGGCAATCACCAACGCAATACCCGCGCCCACTTCAAATTCGGCCGTGGTCGGCTCACCCGCCGGGATAAAGTCCAAGGTGACCTGCTCGCTGATGGGAGCCGCACGACCGACACTGGCCACGAAACTGCGAGTGAGATGGTTCAGGCTGCCGTAATCGTTGCGGCCTTGAGCCATGGCAACAGCCGCTTCGATGTTGGCATAGCCCGCCCCGACTTCCCAAGGCTCATAACCGGGAATACTGGTCGCGGTGGATTTGAAGATCGTCTTCAGTTCACGCCAGGTCAATTCAGGATTGACCTGAAGCAGCATGGCAACCAGACCGGCCAGGTGCGGAGCCGCCATCGAGGTACCCGACTTAGCGGTGTAGAAGGGCACCAGCTCTGGAGGAATGTCGCCGCCGGTCAGGTCCGCTTGAAGATCAAGCGGCGTGAATGGGTCAGCAGCAACTGCGCGAGCAGCAATGTAATCCGTTCCTGGAGTCACCACCAAGGGCCGGTCTTCGACGGTAAAGGTTTCACCATCCACTTCAACCTGGTACTCGCCGCCTGCTAGCGCGCCGCGGGATGACGAGGGTGCAAGCAAGCCTTCTTTGGTCCCGTTGGCAGCGACCAGCACCCATGGCGCTTTCTTGAAGTTGCCGGTAATACTCGACGGGCCTGAGCCCGAGTTCCCCGCCGAGAACACCACGACCAGGCCCAGGTCGGTGAGGATCTTGGTGGCAATGTTGGTCGGATCCGCAGGATCGAAATCTGTGCCTTGGTCGCCTGTGGAGCCAAAGGAGTTGGTCACAATGCGCAGATTCAGCTCAGGGCGGTTCTTCACAACCTCAGCGGCATAGTCAAAGCCGCCCAGAGAGTCCAGCACCAAAATCGCAGCGCCTGAGCCGTAACCGATGATGTTGGCACCACGGGCCACACCAGCGAAGCGGCCTCCAGACTGGCTGCCATCACCGGCAGCAATCCCGGCCACATGAGTACCGTGAGAGCCCAGCAAGTCACCATTTGGAACGCCTTCTAGAGGCGTGTGCGGGATCATTTCATTTTCAACCCCAGCCGTAGCCGCCAGGAGTTGCAGACTGGTCTGGCCCATCACGTTTTCCACCACCTTGCTGCCGAACTGCAGATCAGGGTGAGTGGCGTCCACACCAGAATCGTTCACTAAAATCGTGATGCCGGAGCCATCGATGGCATTGCCGTTGGCGTCCTTAAGCACGGGAGAATTAATTGTGGCGTCCACCCCAGTCAGGGCGCGCGCTACTTCATCTTCATAGCTCAGCTCGGCGTTGTGCCACAGCGAGCGCAGCCCACGCTGCTCCATCAAGGCGCGAATCTGATCAGGCTTGGCCAAAACACCCGCGATGGGCAGGTGCTTGAAATACAAACCACGGGTTACCCCATGCTGATACAGCAAACCGCGCTGCTCTTCGCTGGGAGAGGACTTTCCTGGGAAAGTGACAACGACCTGAATATCGTCTTCCGGAGAAGCCTGCTGCACGATTTCTAGCAACCGCCGATCGACCGTTGGCAGACCTTGAAGCACGGGCGCAAGACTCGGCAAATCAATAGACCGCGAAGGAGTAGAGTCGCCACGCCCGCCACCGCAGGCTGTGATCACCACAGCACTGAGCAGGATCAGGGCAACACGCACAAATAGGGGAGTGCTCTGCATTGTTGATTCCTCAAACGCATACAGCACGCTCTGGCAGGCGCGGAAAAATCGCGTGCCATGAACGTGCAGGGATTTAGCGGGGAATAAGCGCCTCGACGCTCGGCCCCAGGGTTCTCGTGTCGTTACAAGCGCAGCCGGTAAACCGCTGGGAAGTAACTCGACCCAGTTAAGCTAGCAAATACCATTCCGCTTTGACTAGTGGGCTCAACAATATTTCCTACAATGTCCGCCCCCGCGCGGCAATTGCGTAATACATGCAGACCCCACCCTTATGGGAGCTCTGGTCATGCTGAGAACGCTCGTTGTTTTACTGTTGCTGGCTTGCGGAATCGCCCAAGCCAATGTGCCGGCTGCCGCCGCCGAAGAAGCGCCGCGCCCGGTCAATATCAATACCGCCAGTGCCGCGGAAATTGATGCCTCTTTAATCAACATTGGGCCCAAGCGGGCGCAACGCATTGTGGAGTACCGCGGTTATCACGGCCCTTTTAAACAGCCCGAAGATGTGATGGAAGTGCCCTATATTGGGCCGCGACTGTTCGAGGCCAACCAGCCCTTTATTCGCGTGAACTAATCACTGCGCAGCGCAAGCGCATTTGCCAAAATGCCCAGCCATGGATACAACCTTTGCCCGCTGGGATTCCGTGGTGCGTTACGCCGAATGCGACGCACAAGGGGTGGTCTTTAACGCCCACTACCTGACTTACTTCGACTGCACCGTCAACGAAGCCTTTCGCAATACGGGGGTGGACTGGCTGCAGCAAATGCAAAGCTCTGGCTGTGATGTGCAGCTGGTGAAGTCGGTGGTGGAATACCACAAGCCCCTGCGTTTCGATGAGGCCTTTTTCGGCCAAGCGAGTGTGGCTAGACTGGGGCGCAGCAGCGTCACCTGGCAGCTACATATTTTTGGCGACTCCACGGCCGACCTGCGCGCAAGCGGCGAGATTGTGTGGGTCTACGCCAATCTCAAAGAACAACGCTCCGAGCCTTTACCCAATTGGATGCGCAAGGCTTTGGCGCCACTGTGTTTAGAGCCGGAAACAGACTAGCCAAGCACGCAGCTGCATCCTGGGGCTCAGCCTCAGCACATCTCCAAAGCTGCACTCAGCCCGCTGGTGGCCTTGAGCAAAGCAGCTACGCTCAAGCTATGCTCCAGTCATGACTGATTACACCCCCGAGCCGCTACCGGCCATCGATGTAGAAGAGTTCCGCAAGGTTGTTCAAACCCGGCGCTCTATTCGGCGCTTCACAGCGGAGACCATCCCTGAAGACGTTTTACAAGACTGCCTGGAGTTAGCCCTGCTATCGGCGAACTCCTCCAACCTGCAGCCCTGGGAGTTTCATCGTGTGGTGGCCCCAGAGATGCGCAGCGCCGTGGTGAAAGCCTGCCTATCGCAAAACGCTGCGAAAACGGCGGCCGAGCTCATCGTTATTGTGGCGCGCACCCAAACCTGGAAACGAGCCTGCGAGCAGAACCTAGAGCATTGGCCCGAGCCAACTTTGCCGCGAATTGTAGAGAACTACTACAAAAAGGCCGCCAAAATTCACTATGGGCGCCTTCCCCTAGACCGCTTTGGTGTGCTGAAAAAAGCCGTTCGAGCGCTCAGCGGGCTACAAAGGCCAATGCCACGCTGGCCAAACTCGCAGGCCGACATGGAGCTCTGGGCGACCAAGTCCACCTCGCTGGCCGCACAAACACTGATGCTGGCGCTACGCGCTCATGGTTATGACAGCTGCCCCATGGAAGGCTTTGATGAGAAGCGCTTACGCAAGGCGGTTCCGCTCCCTAAAGACGGCGTCATCGTGATGGTTTTGGCTGCTGGTAAACGCGCCGACAACGGGGTGTATCACCGACGTTATCGCATGTCTTCGGATCACTTTGTGATCGAGCATCGCTAAGTTGTGGCCGCAGTAGAGGCGTCGTGCAGTCTCTCTCCAACGCGCAAGGCCTGCGCGGCTAGCGCCTAGCCTGAGTAACGAATACCTTCAGGGCGCTGCTCCAAAGGCACCGCACGTAGGGCCCACTGCGTTGCAAAAGGGCCAATGAGCTCGAAAACCACGGTGCTCGCAATCGTAATCGCCATCAGCTGAGGTGCCCACGCGGGGGCCTTCTGGGCAGCCACCAAAGCCATACCGATGGCCACGCCGGCTTGGGGCATTAAAGCCACACCTAGCAGCGCGCCCTCACGTTTAGGGCGACCTAAGAGCACGTTGCCAACAAGGCCGCCCAATAATCTGGCCGACATTCGCAGCAGCACATAACCCAGGCCCAGCCAACCCAAACTCGCCAGCATTTCGATATTGAGCGATGCTCCGGCCATGACGAAGAACAAGAGTAGGAAGGGCCATTCCACGCCTTCAATTTCGTGGAAGGCCTGCTCATGATGGCGGGCAAGGTTGACCACCACTGCGCCGCAGGTCATTCCGGTGAGCAGCAGCGACACCTCAAACAACATAGCCAGCCCCGCGCATAAGAACACCACTCCCACAGCTTCCAACAATGTGGGCTCACCCGGAGATAGCCGGCCACTGAGCAAGGCGGCGGGTATACCAATCAGCAAACCTAAGGCAACGGCGCCGCCAATATCACGGCCGGCGTGAAGCAGCTCCAGGTACCAAGCCGCATCCGCATCCATGGCGAAACTGGCGGTGATAGCCAGAGCCAGGCTAAACACCAAAACGCCCCAAGCATCATCAATGGCCACAATCCCCAGCAGCGTTTGGCTAAAGCCATCGTTGCGCCCGGATTGCGCCACTACATCCAAGGTTGCTGCAGGCGCAGTGGCTGCAGCCACCGCTCCCAACAGTAAAGCCAGGCCAGCGGCCATACCCAGCAGCCAAAGCCCCAGCGTCACCAGCACCAGCGAGCTTAAAACCACACTCAGCGATAGCACCAAAATGCGGATGCCATGAGCGCGGAGCATTTGCAGCTTCAGCGAACCCCCCAACAAAAAGGCCACCATCGTCAGAGCCACGGAGGCGTACAGGCCATCCGCTTGCGCCAAGGGCGGGGGCAGAATGTCGAGACCTGGAGGCCCGATGAGGGCGCCAAGAACGATCAGCAGCGTGACTCGCGGCACATGAACACGGCGGCCAATCGCGTCCACAGCCAGACCCAGCAAGAACAGTAGTCCCAGAGCCAGAACTAGCAAAGACTCCATGACGATGACCCCCGTGCAGATTGCAGCAGTGTACCCAACAGCAATGCCTTGGCCATTACCCTGCCCCCCCTTAGCTGAGCTGCGCAAGACACTCCTGATAGCCCGCCAGATCGGAGCCAGAAAAGCAGCAGAACACAATCTGTGGTGCCTTGGGCGCAGACCGCACAATCTCCAAACAGGTACTCACCGCAATCTGGGTGGCTTGGGCCTTGGGGTAACCGTATACCCCGGTACTAATGGCCGGAAACGCCAAAGATTGCAGGCCATGCTCCAGAGCAATGGCCAAGCAGTTGCGATAACACTGTTGCAGTAAGCGGGCTTCGTCAGCCTGGCCACCCGACCAGACTGGCCCTACGGTATGAATGACGAAGCGCGCCGGCAAGGCAAAACCGGGCGTGAGTTTGGCCTCGCCGGTACGGCAGCCACCAAGCTTGCGGCAGGCCTCGAGCAGCTGTGGGCCAGCGGCACGGTGAATCGCCCCGTCCACTCCACCCCCGCCGAGCAGACTGGAGTTGGCCGCATTCACAATGGCGTCCACATCTAATGCGGTGATGTCCGCCTGTAGAGCCTGCACCTTGGTCATTAAACGCCAGCCTCCAGCGGGTCATTGGCCAATAACAAGGCCATGGCAGCCGCCACCAGGGCCGGGCTTAGCTCCGCCGATAGCTCCGGCCAGTATTCCAGCTGTTGGCTGCGTAATCGGTCGACCACCATGAGGCTGCGCTGCCCTTGGCGCAGCGTATATCCGGTGGTCATGTTCAGCTCGGCCACGGAAGAACGCGTGCTACCAATCACGGCCACCTGGCGACTGCCTGCCTGTAACACGCCGCTAAGCGGCCTCCAGGGCGTGGCCTGCATGCTGAGTTCCCAAGCGGCCCAGCTCGGCGTTTGCGGCTGGGCCACGCAATGCAAATCCGCGAAGAACGCTCCGAGTTCTTGCAGCTCGGTGCGCTCATCGTCATCGGCATAACCCAGCACATCGCTCTGCTGATGGTGCCGCTGGCGGCAACGAATGCGGGCCAAAGCCACGCCCCCTTCCATCAAGGTGAAGGCGAAGTTCGAGGTATTCCCCACTTGGGCTGTACCCAGGTACACACCATCTTCTTCGTCGCCCACGGTCTGCCGAGTCTGCGTCGGCGCCGTTGCCCATAAGGAGTAATCCAAGTCGGCCGTCGAAAAAGGGCCCACCGTCATATCCCGGCGGCGCAAGCGCGCCCAATCGCCTACCCCCTCTACCGACCACGTCTGCGTAGGGTATGCCCCCCAATCACTGGGGCGTGCGGCGAAATCCTGCCAACTCGCACAGGACACCAAGGCACAGCCAGCGAAAACAATCAGACTGCGGAATGTGACCATCACAGGCCCTTAACTGCCGATAAAGCCGCAGCATAGCGCCTGCTGAAGGGACGGATGAGAACCGAAGGGGAGGCTGAGCTAACACCTGGGCAGGGTACCGCCCAGATGCAGCCCAGATGCAGCCCTGAGTTTGGCCATTAAGCCGGGGAAGGCTCCCCTGCGCGGCCCTGCAGCAAGCCCGTGAGCAGGTAGAGTAAGGGCCCAAAAGAGCCGCCCAGTACGGTCAAAACGATGAAAGGCCAGGGGTTGCGGCCCTGGCGCTGGGCATCCTGCCACATCCACACCATCGCCAAGGTGCAAACAATGACAAGGTCCAGAAGGACCTGCATGCCCGCGGTGGCCTGTAAGTGGAAGCTAAAGATGCCGAAGTAACCATGATCGGTGACGGCCAATACGCTGATAACAGTCAGCGCGGCGGTGGCCAAGGCCAGCAAGATGAATTTTGCAGTCATTGTGTCTCTCCAGGTGGATGTACTGCCCTGAGTGTTGAGGGCTGCAGCTATCCTGGCCACAGCGCAGTCTGGCTGCAATGACCTCAGAGGTCATAGCTTTGCCGCAGGCCACGGCGCATAATCAGGCCATGACCAAACCACAGGCTATACAGAGCTCCGGCGACAACCGCTTTGGTGCTTTGCTGCGCAGCTACCGCCAGCAGCGGCGCTTGTCTCAGCTGGAACTCTCCTTCCAAGCCGGCGTTTCCCAACGCCACCTCAGCTACTTGGAGTGCGGACGTGCGCAGCCAAGTCGGCCCATGGTGCTGCAATTAGCACAGGCCTTGGACTTGGCCCTACAGCAACGCAATCAATGGCTGAACGCCGCCGGCTTTGCCAATGCCTACACCGAGCTACCCCTGGATGCCGACACCATGACGCCCGTGCGGGAGGTGCTCAAGCGCATGCTGGACAACCATGCCCCCTTCCCCGCGGTGGTGGTCGACCGGTACTGGTGCGTTGTGGATTACAACGCCGGCATGCAAGCCCTTTTCATGCTGCTCGGTGGCCTGGAGGCCTTGGAGCAGCGCTGCCAAAGCCGCAGCATTTTGCATTGGAGCTTGCACCCCGAAGGAATGCGGCCCCTGATCGCCAACTTTGAAGAAGTGGCCGTGCATCTGCTGGAACGCAGCGCCCGCGAGGCTGCTGCCAACCCCGAGCTGCGCACTAGCTATGACGCGCTCAAGGCCCTGCCGGATCTACCCGACACCACAAGCGGCGCCCATGCTGAAACCGCAGAGCTCATGCCGGTGCTGCCCACGAAGTTGCAGATGGGCCCGCACACCATCAGCCTGCTCAGCACTCTCACCACTTTCGGCACAGCGCAGGACATCACAGCGGAGCAGCTGCGCATAGAGCACTTCTTCCCGGCCGATCACAACAGCGAGCAGATACTTAAAACCATCCTAGGCCAATAGCCCTGCCCCAAGTTTCCGCGCACGGGTGCTCTTCGCTGTGGCAGAAATCTATGCCGGCGGCCTAGCCATAGGGTGTGATGTGCGTAGAGCAGCCGCCCGACAGGACTATCAAAGGCTCAACCCCTAGGCCTATACCTCGCCTGCGGCCAGATCTGGTTAATTTCCTCGGCCTGCTGCTGGGCGCTAAAGCGCTCCCAAACAATGCCATTCACATCGGTGTCTTCGGCAAAGGCTGCAGCATCGGCATCCTCCCAACCCAAATGGCGCAAGGCGCCAGCCTCGCAGCTGTCATCCACCCGCACGGTAAAGTTCAAGCAAGGCGTCCGCCACAAGGCATAAGCGCCATCCACCATGGTCTCGGGCGCCAAGCCCAGACGCGCCGAATAATCCTCGACGCTGGCCGCCAAGTCGCGGGTGGATAAAGCAATATGCAGTTTCTTCATGGGCGCCACCAAAACAATGCTCGCGCCCCAACCATAACGCTAGATCAAAACTAGGCCAGGCTCGGGCCTAGTCTCCTTGATTCAAAATGACGGCGCCCGGACCCTCTTCGGCCAATTCGTCCTCCGGGTTATAGAGCGGGCACACATCCATCGACAGGCAGCCACAACCGATGCAGCCCGTTAGCGAGTCACGCAGCCGCTGCAATCGCGCAATACGCCGCTCTAGCTGCCGCCCCCATTCCTGCGACATGCGCTGCCAGTCGGCCGCACTGGGCGCCTCATGTTTGGGCAACATCGCTAGGGCCTCGGCAATCTCTGCGAGCGATACCCCCATGGCCTGTGCGGCCTTGATCACCGCAATGCGTCTGAGCACTTCACGCCGGTAACGCCGCTGGTTACCAGCATTACGCTGGCTGTGAATCAGCGACTTCGACTCATAAAAATGCAGGGCGGACACCGCCACACCGCTACGCTGTGCCACCTGCCCCACCGACAAATCCGCAGCGTGGCGCTTATCTGCCATAGCCAAGTCTTAGCGTGACCATTGTTGTTCCCATTCCTTTATTGACCTCAACTTAGATTGAGGTTTTAGCCTGTGTGCTCCTTTTCTACAACCCTTAGGAGCCAACCCATGCGCTTGGAACATCTCAACCTCGTCGTCCACGACATTGAGGCCGTACTCCCCTTTTACCGTGCCGCCTTCCCACACTGGAAAGTTCGCGGTGGTGGTCAATCGGAATGGTATGGGGTGCAGCGCCAATGGCTGCACTTTGGCGACGACTACAACTACCTCACCTTTAATGACGATGGCGAAGGCCCCATCCGCGACCTAGAAGGCCACCAACCCGGCCTCGCCCACATGGCCTTCACTACCGACAATCTTCCCGCCCTGCAGCAACGCCTCGCCCAAGCCGGCTTCCACGCCGCCAAAGACGGTGCCGACGACCCCTACCGCAGTAATGTGTACTACATCGACCCCGCCGGTTTTGAGGTGGAATTCGTGCAGTACCACAGTGATTTACCCGACGAGCGGAATCGATACTCCTAGGAGTGGGCTCAGCTTTGCGGATAACGGCATTAAGCCCCCCGTCGCGGTGGGTTGAGGTCTTCCACATCTCTGCCAGTAGGAAGAACCTTGTCACGCTCCAGGTCAGCAATAAACTGCTTGATCACACGGTTTGCCGCATCCTTACGAACTTGGTTGTTGACGTTGAACAGCCAAAGCTTGTTTTTGATGTCCTCAGAATATTCGTAGCTGGCCAACAAATTCGGGCCATACAGAACCTCAAAACGGTAGAGATGCCGCTCTGGAAGAGGGCCTGGAATGATCAGTAAGGATGCGGCAGACACCATTGATGCCAGAAACTCCACGACACCATAGGTTTGCGTGAAGCCATAGGTCACCTGAACGGAAAATGGCCAGCGCTCTCTACCCATCTGCACATGGGCAAAGCGGCCGGACTCGGTCATGGACTGAGTGATGACGCTAACCACCTCCTGGGTGGGCCTCGACACATACTCTCCCGCGTAGACATCAAGATTGATGGGGGCGAACCTGTCCGCGTCGGCCACCTCGTACCTCGGCGGAGGTTCCGGAACTGCAGCGCACCCACTAACCAACACTACGACTAATGCCAGAGCCTGAACTCGTCTCTTATCCACCACGTTTTCCTGATTATCTTTTTGCCTAATAACAAAGATCAGCACTGGCCCCGGCCAACAACTTTTTTGAAGAGGCGGGCGACGTCCCTTTTAATAGATTGTCTGGACGACGCATACAGCAACCTAATCCACCCAGTTCTCAACCCGAATTCCCGGCACTCTTGAGAATTCTGAAACATTGTTCGTGACCACAATCAGACCCAGCGAACGGGCATGACCGGCAATCATCTGATCGTAAGGCCCAATCGGCGTGCCCGCCTTTGCAAGCTCAGCCCGAATTTGCCCAGTATGCGCGGCCGCCAAAGAATCGAATTCCTTGACCTCGAGCCTAGCCAAGAAGCCCTCTAGAACTTGCAGGTTGCGGGCAACCGCGGCCGATTTCTCCGCGCCATAGATCAGCTCCATCTGCGTAATGGTTGAAACACACATCTGCCCATCATGCTCGATGAAGGTCTGACGAACCGAATCTGGGCGGTTCTTGATGGTGTAGATGCATATGTTGGTATCGAGCAGATACTTGAGCACTAAAAACCATCCCGCTCTTGATCGTTTGGCTGATCGCGAGAATGCATGAAGTCCGCCGTCACACCTTCGGCAGAAAACCAGCTATCCCATGACTCACCGGCGGGTGAAATAAGGCGGGACCGACCTATAGGCACGATATCAACCCGCTTGACCGACTCTGGAAAAGCGACGGCCTTCGGCAGACGCACGGCCTGGCTAGTGTTGCTCTTAAAAACGCCACCTCTTTCCATCACTAACCCTCAGGATATACCTTAGACATATCCAGCATACGCCTAGCCTAGGATATGTCAATCGTATATACGCGACACTTTGAGCGAGCTGGGCGAGTTCCGAAGGGAGGTGTTACAGCCCCAGCACTGTCAAATGGGATACGTCCCCTGTTTAGCGAAACAGGCCGGATAATCGACTGCAACCCCTCTTCTGTCACGACTTCGACTCAAGGCCTTGCTGGGGCAGTCCCTATACGATGTTTATGTGCTCGCCCGATCTCTCCAACGCTCGGGCGCCTGGCTTGGATGGAAAACTGCAAGTACCAGCACAAACTTTTCCTCAACTCGGTAGAGAATGCCGTGAGGATACGTTTCGAGCGGCCACCGCCTAACTCCGCCTTCGAGCTCCTGCATGGCCAGCGGCCGCTCTCCGATGAAGGTTGTCGCCGTTTCAACCGCAGCCTGAAATCTACGGGCCAACTCTGGATCGATTTTTCTGTAGTAAGCCTTTTCGCGGCGAACGTCTTCACGTGCCGACGCAAGGAATCTGACTGGCTTCAATGATCCTCAGCCCGAAGTTCCGAGAAGACCTGTTCGGATGGGATCGCCTCCTCCTCACCTTGCAAATAGGCCTGGTATCGCCGATTCGCTTCAGCAGCCCACGTGCGTTCAATCTCTTGGGGGTCTGCAGCTCCCCGCTGATCAATGCTCTCAAGCAGGTGTACGACCAAACGGGTGCGATCCCTCACAGGGAGGGAAAGCGCAGCATTTTCAATGGTTTCGGCGGGCGTAGTCATGACTATCTCGGCAGGACTCTTAACACTGCTTCTACTTTAACTCTGAGGCCATGTTGATGCGAAGCCCCAATGTTTGCGCAAATCAAAAAACGCTTGAGCTGGGGTACGTTTGAGGCGACACCTGCTTTTGCGGCGCAAAAGTGGGTGGCGGGTTAAATCCCACGTGGGCAGCATCTCGAAACGGGTGACGTGTATCTTCGAAAGCTGCTGATTCATGGCGCCCGATCCGCTCTATTGCAAGTCAGACGCGCGGCCCTGCGAACCCTCGCTGAGTGGACCAAACTCTCAACTTGAGTTTTGGACTCAGGAATTGGGATACGTCCCCTGTTTCCCCACTCCTTCAGGGGATAAGGCATCATCACAACAGGCCGGATATACGACTGCAACCCCTGTTTAATCACGACTTCAACTCAAGACCTTGCTGCGGGAGTCCATATATGTGTTGTTAGGCATCATCTGGTCCCCGCATACCAAGAGCTTTCATAACTTCAAACGAAATTCTCTTATTCTCTTCTACGGGCATACTTAGCCACTCAGTCATTTCATTTAGTCCTGGGAAGTGACGCTCAAGAAACGCGCCTATGGCACGGGTCTCAACTTCTACCGGCAATTGGTTTTTTTCATTTGGAACCCGCGATGTAACCGTGACCTGAGTTAAGCACATCGCAAACACCTTTAGCGTGCTTGCACGCTCACCCGTGTAAGCAAAGAAAAAAAGCTCGGGCAGGGTGACTGACAAAACGGGCACGAAACTACGCATCTCCGGTATTTCGAATAGCTCTCGCGGATCATCATCGAACCCATGAAAAGCGAGTTCCACTTTGCCCTGGCAGTGAGCAGCAATTTCGGGAGAGCTTCTCAACCGGTCAAAGAACTCACGAACCTCAGACGCATCTAATGCTTCGATCTCGTCCCTGCCAATGATGTAGAGAAAGTGTCCATGATCAACCAACACATCATTCATCGCCCAGTAAGCTTCAATTGCGCTGAGATAGTCTGCTGGCTCAGGCAACAGTGCCATTAGTTGCCCCTTTGAATCGGCAAGCTTATTGCTAGATGGGATTGTGATTTTCCAATTGCCTCCAGCCCTTGCGGTGGCGGAAGGGTCGAACTTAACCCAATAACAGTCACCTGATTTGGGGTGACAAATGACGATGAGAACTGGCGTAGGGTAGTTTGCTAGGTAATTGAAGTGCTTTTGCTCTCCGCGAAAAACGTAACCCCACTGGTTCTTCTCGCGAAAAAACGAGGCGCCGTGCTTGATCTGTAGTGCAAGCATCTGCCCTGTTACGAGGCCATCTTCAAGAACTACATCAACCTGCGCGTCGATTCCGAAATCGTGCTCCTGGTGGTTTCGCCGAAATAACCAACCGAAATGCTCATTAATCACGCGAGAGACAAGATCAACTCCGCGATCTCCAGATCGAGCCGCACTGCTATAAGTTGGGAAGCCCTTGCCCATGATGCCTAACGCCCACGCTCAGGGGCGTTTGAGGCGGGGAACGTTTTTGCGACAGCAAAAATGGGCCACGGGTCAAACGTCCCTTGCAGCGTGTTTTTATGTGCCGCCGCACTTACCTTATTCATTCGTCATCTTGAGTTGGGTCTTCATCTAGCGCCTCCAATGGTGCCCACTGCTGACCCAAATCCTGAATCTTGAACATGACTGGGCGAAGCGACGAGGAAGCCTTGCCCACGAGCACGGCATGTCGAGGTGGAAGCGTTGAAATGACGCCGGCGTATTCGGCACCCATATAGTTGCCGAGAAAATCCAGTCCCGTTTGGTCGAAAGACTGGAGAGCAAAAATCGTGTTGCACTGATTGAGGATGGTCTTTGTGATGTTTGCCGTTCTCTGGGAGATCACCAAGCAACCCATCCCAAATTTTCGTCCTTGCAGAATAGTTCTCGCAGTCCGGTTGACGTGACTCGTATCGGATTGGACGGCCACTTGGTTCCACTCTGGAATTAAAGAGTGGGCCTCCTCGAACACAACCATGATCTTCGCAGGCTCGTTGATTCCAGGACGGAGCTGAACAGATTGCTCAAGCTTCGCAAACACAGCCTGCGCAAAGTCAGCCGTGGTTTTAGGATAGCTATTCGACTGAGCAAATTGGTGAACCGCGAGCAATTGGTCGCTCTCAAACCACGCGTCAAGCTCCTGCGCTTGTCGAAGGGGGTAAGGGTTATGGCGCCTCAGGAAGCTCCAGTGCTGCCGGCTGATATCCAGAATCAAAACCCGGATTCCCTTTCTAAGCGCACCTTCGATAAGCCACAGCGACAGGTAAGATTTCCCGCTACCAGTAACACCTATGACGGCAGTGTTATGAGTAATCGCGTCGTCAATGCCAACATGGATCGGAAATTCTGAGTTCGGTATCCGACCGATTGGAAGCCGATCATCTCCAAGCTCCAAGTTTGGTAGCTCTTGATCGGTAGCTCGAGTGACTAGCGCGCCGGACGGAGCCACCCAAGTGATTGGTTCAAATGTACCCCGATCCTGATTCCAATGCCCCAGCTGGCTAGCCCGCACTTCGACAGTTTGAAGAGTTTGATCAGGCTCTTGTGAATCTTCGGTAAGCATGCCGGACACCACTTGGTAATAGGCATCCGAACCTCCAGGAAAGCGCACTGTAAGTACCTCACCTTCTGACATCGGGGTATCGGGGTGAATTTTTACCTTCAAAACGCCTATGCTCGATCCGGGACACACAACGCCAACTGGGGCACGCGCAATGTCCGTCGAATTAGATTTGGCTACCGATATTTTTGCTTTGCCCGAATGCACCTCATCTGCAATTTGCGTCCAGCCTTCGGCAAATGAACTTACCGCCAGCTTAACCACCCGTGCTTTGTGCAGAATGCGATCATCGATCACAACAGCTGATGCTGCGGCCACTCCACTTGGAGCGAAAATTGTCACGACAACTCCGGCCTGGAGGGGGTCGTGACTAGCACCAAGCCTGCACTCGAACAGCCTGGGTGAAGCGAAGCCCGTTACATAACCCTCAAGTGCACCTGTATCAACTTTTCGACACTGAAATGCTTGAGAAATTGTGCTGCCAATGATCGGCAGGTTCAGCACCATGAATACGGCCCAGAACAACAGAAGCACTCTGTAAGCCTGATCGTTCGAAGTAAATTGCGTGAAAACTCCCCAGAGAAAGAATGCGGAAAAAAGAGCTTCTGGCCTCCCAATTTGGCGATTGATGCGTGAAGTGAGCTGAACCCAAGTGCTTTCCGAAGCTAATGGCCTCGATCGAATCATCATCACCCAGTAGCTTGATGCAATTAGGTAAAGACTCCATATGAAGAATAGGCCCCACAGGTAATCCCGATCTACCGAAGGCACTCCGGTCAGCGAAATGAGACCCGCAATCCCATTCATGAAAATGTTTGCGTCCTTGGAAAAGTGAGGTTGGTCAACAACACTTAGCAGGATAAGAAGCAAAATCCCCGCAGAAAACCAAAAGTCATCTAAAGCAAATTTGAAGGAACCCGTAGTAACCCAACCAACCGCTAGCAGAACAAGTAGCGACAGCGCGAGGAAAACCAATCTGGTAGAACGCGTCATTTAGGCTTCCTCCTATTCGCCTGATTCGACTTGGAGCTTACTAGGCAAATAACGCCTGAGTTCACCGGCATTTGAGGCGATGCCTGTTTTTGCGGAAACAAAAATGGGCAGCGGGTCAAATGGGGAGTTCCTTCGAAAAAGTAGACACCGATGGGTTAGGCGCATTGTGTTTCGAACTCGATGGGTGGTCGGTAACCTAAAGCCGAGTGTAAGCGCGTGCTGTTGTAAAAAGCGATGTAGCTTTTGAGTTCTTGATGCAGTTCCTGATCAGTCCTGAAAGTGCGGCGGTGGTATAGATCCGATTTCATCGACTTGTTCCATGCCTCCATATGGGCGTTGTCATTCATTCTGCGAGGGCGGTTCACCGACTGCGTCACTCCCGTCCTGGCGAGTAGACGGCTGAAATCCCCGGAAATGAACTCTGTGCCCCGGTCGCTGTGGAAGATCAACCCGGTCGGCTTACGTTGCCGGAATGCGTTCTTCAGGGCTTGAGCCGTGAGCGCGCTCGATTTCTCCCGACCGATAGACCAGCCCAGGAGGCGGCGGGAATATCGGTCCATAACGGTGGCTAGATACCGCCACTCACCAGCGACCTTCAGGTAGGTCACATCCCCCACCCAGACCTGGTCAGGCCCAGTGATATCCAATCCAGAAAGCCGGTTCTCCAGCCGGGTGTAGAACTTATGCAATCCCGGTAAGCGCCGGTACAGCTTTGTTGAACAACCGCGAATACCCTGCTCACGCATCACGCGTTCTATCCGCCGCCTACCAACAGCCTCACCAGCACGAGACAGCGCCGCGTGCACACGTGGGCTTCCATAGGTCTCTCGACTGTCTTGGTGGACCTGTCGAATCTTTTCGACGAGGCTTCGATCGCCGACTGCACGGTTACTTGCTGGGCGTCGGCGCCAGGCGTAGTAGCCCGCGCGACTCACTCCATGCAGCCGGCACAACACCGTCACTGGCGCTTGTCCTTGGCAATGTTGGATGAAAGCGAAGACCTCGCTTTTTGTTCGGAACTGAACGCGATGGCTTTTTTAAAAGGCGATGCTCCAACTGAAGACGGGCATAGTCCTTCTTCAACTGACGCAGCTCTTTTAACTCAGCCGAAACATCCTTCTCGACCTCAACACCTTTAGTCACAATCAACCCCTCTCTGACCTGCTTTCGCCAACGTGACAGCATGAAGGGGTGGATGGCAAGCGAAGCCGCGACATCTTTGATGGCGACGCCTTGAAGCTCACTGAGGCGAACGGCTGTTGCCTTGAATTCCTCAGAGTAACGGTAGGTCGTTCTTGGGCCAGGTTTGGGCATGGTCACAATCCTCAAGGGTTAGTTGAGGGTGTCTACCAAACCGAAGGAAGCGCCATGTCCGGTGCAATGATGAAATGGACTCCCCCGGTAATTTAGTCGGCATCACAAGTGCCGCGC
>JAHCMK010000012.1 GCA_019192445.1 Oceanococcus sp. HetDA_MAG_MS8 | reverse complement strand
GGGCCAGGGCCATGGATGGCCCTGGCAACCAACGACGCAGTTGTTGGTGCGAGTCCCTCCCGTACAAACGAAAATGCCTCCGCAAAGGGAGGCATTCAAGTGTTTGGTAGGCGCGATTGGACTCGACAAATGGGCCAGGATGGCCCATTTACGCGACCGCAGGGAGCCCGAAGGGCCAGGGCCATGGATGGCCCTGGCAACCAACGACGCAGTTGTTGGTGCGAGTCTTTCCCGTACAAACGAAAATGCCTCCGCAAAGGGAGGCATTTAAGTATTTGGTAGGCGCGATTGGACTCGAACCAACGACCCCCACCATGTCAAGAAGGGAGCCGCCCAACGAATTCATGGGCGTTTGTAAGTCATTGATAATAGGCGGCGAAGGGGCTTCATAGGGTTAAAAAAGAAAAATATTCGCGCTTTTTCTCGCGTTGGGTGGTTTTGGAGTGTCTCCATATTGGCACACGAGGGGTGATAGTACCCTGTAGCGGGTGTGTCCACAACTCTTTGAAAAGCCTCAAAAAAAGATTGATGGTGTCTGCTGAGTCTCGATGTCGGATGCTTTTCGGTGCCGTGCAGGTAGGCATCCTGGAGGGAAAACGAATATGTGCCGCGAATTTTTTAAGCGCGTTTACCCCCTGTTTTTCCTGTTTTGGCTCCTGTTGTGGGGGCCTCCATTGCGGTGTTTTTCCTGTTGCGGCCCCGTACTGACGTGCCGAGAGCCGCTGCGGCGCAGTGCGCCTTCGCTACCAGCTCCAAACGCCGATATATCGACGTTTTGCGGCTTCGGCTTCGCCTGCGCGCTACGCTTGCTGCCCCCTCGCCTTCGGCGACAAACCCTCTTTGAGGGCTTCGCTCGGCACGCCGTCGCAAAATTCCGGGGTCCCCTGCGCCCCAAAATTTCTTGACGGCTCCCGGCGCGTAAAATTCCGGGGTCCCCTGCGCCCCCAAATTTTCCACGCCTCGGCCTCCCTCGTCCTGAGCTGTGCTGCGCAGCCGCTCAGGATGCGTTGCACCCCCAAACAGGGTTTGTCTCCGACGGCGAGGGGGCAAAAACCCATCTTCGTTTTTTTCGTGTGCTAGTTGCGGCTAGTGCGCTGCACTTTTTGTTTCTTCGTATCTGTGTATTTCTGTACAGGTGTACCAAAATGTATCTGATACACGTGTACCAAAATGTACTGTACACATTGCTCGGGGTGTGCTTGCTCCTCGCGGTTCGGCGTCGTTTTATATTTCAGGGTAGATACCGTACTTGTGCAGCAACAACGCTGCTCCATTTATGAGTATCAACAATGTCAAATCAACAACGCGTCTTAACCAAAACCATCTCTTATCATTGTTCGCCTTCTGTTGCGGGTTTTGATGTATGGATTCGGCATGCGCTTCAAAACGGTAAAGAGGTAACCGAGCATTTTTCTTTTGATTGTGCTGCTGAGCCTTCGTTTTCTGATATTTACCCCAGGGCTGTTCAGCGTGTTTTAGACGAATACGGATTCGACTCGCCAGTTTTTGCGAGCGCTTTTCCTGAGCTTCAGTCATGAACGGGGAGAACACGCACGACATTGCAGAGCGTAAGCGCATGAACGTTGCCAATATGTGTTTTCACGCCGGTTCTATCACGCCTGCTCTTTACCGACAGTTTTTCGGCGGCACGCTTTCGAGCGCGCAGGAGTCTTTGCGCCGTCTTGTCCGCGCTGGCTTCCTTGAAAAAGCGTCGTCTACTGCATACGCGCAGTACATTCCGACTAAGACGCTTCTTGAATATGCCCACTCGCGTGGTGTTGATTGCTTGGCTTATCGCGGTCCAGGCGGGATAGCGACTCATGACATTCTTGCAATGCATGCTGCAATGCGTATCTGTGTTGAGTATCACCGCATTGGTCATTCCGTCCGTTTGGTTGGCCCGCGCTCTCCCGAGCTGTACCGCTACGACTTAAATCCGCAAGAGGAGGTGCGGCCTGACGCTATTGTGGTCCTGGGTAAGGGGTCGGCCGCTCGGCTTATTGCGATTGAACAGCAGCAATCGACTATCACGCGTGCGCGCATTCTCAACAAGCTCTCGCGCTATGTGATTCCCTTGCAGCGCTCTGAGCTAGATTATGTGTATATAGCGTCGACGCAGCGCGGAATTCTCAAGTCTTTCGACGTCGATGTAGAGCGTCTTCCCACTTTTTATGTCGACGTCCGGGGCGAACTCGTGCAGCGTCCTGTTGAGCGCTCCTGGCGCGCGTATGGCCAAGTTTCGGACCAGTATCGGCATTTGCATATGCACGACTTGCACGCGCTGTACTACGAATAGCCTGCCTGCTTTTGTTTGCGTATGTGCTTTTCGTTAGCAACAGATGCGCGAAAGACGCCGTAGGCGACGTCGCGCATGTTGCGTCGCAGTCTCAGCGTAAAAACGTCGCGAGGGTAGATACCGTCATTGCACACATGAAAACGGTTTCACGCAATGGCTTTCTTATCTGGTGTTCGAACTGATACGACACGACTTTACGACTGTTACGAAGAACTCTGCGCACGTGCAAAGCGCGACCCATCGAAGAGAAGCGAACACCTGAACCGTGCGCGGCATTTTGATTCCTTAGCGCGCGCAAATGATGCCGTCGCATCCGTTCTTGATCAGCTAAAGCCTGTAGCAGCGCCTGACGCTGTCTACTTAATCAAGGCTCCCGGCGGCTATCTCGACGCATCTGGCTCGGTCGTAGATGACCCTTTGTGCGCTCGACACTTTCGCTTTGACCAGCTCCCAGAGGGCTCGGTAGCTGTCCGCCGCTCGGTGAATATCAAGCCGTGATACCGGTTTGTGACAGTACGAGGTTTTTTATGAAAAACATTAATTGCACCCCCTGCCACGGGGTGGAAAATAACGAGGAAGCTATTCAGGACGCTGGTTCGCCACGTCCGCTTTCTTCTTGTTCAGCCAATCTCTCGGAGTCGGTCGCGGAAGATTCTTGCGACGCTTCCGAAGCTGGCCCGTTTAGTAATACGGGCCTAAATTCTAACCCCCTTTCCGCTTTTGTGGACTGGCTCGCTTTCACCCTGCCGACTGATGAAAACGCGTGCGATGGTGATAGCTGGTTTGAGTATCCCACTGAGCGTGACCAGGTTGGAGCCGCTGGCGTATTCGCCGGTGCGGCGGTTGAGGTCGTAAGTTCCGTTTTTGGCGTCCCAGTCTCAATGATGCCGAAAAAGGGTGGTCAGCTTGGGTATTTGTTCTCATACGAGCTCTATGCGCGAAATGTCTGTGTGGGTGTTCTCGCGGTCGGCGGGGCTTCTCAACGTGGCTCTGTATACGTCTCAATTACGGGTGACGGTTGCCGCATTTTGACCGATGACGCACCACTCTCTGAACTTGCCAAAAACCTGGAGCGTGTCTGCGCCCGGCTATCGCGTGTTGACGTCGCCGTAGATGACCATGAGGGTAAGGTTTTCAATATCCAATCCGCCCTGGATGCGCTTAAAACTGACGACTTCGTTTCTGGTCGTGGCCGAAAGCCCTCCGCGCGCCTTATAGACGATCTTGGTTCAGGTGACGGAAAGACCTTATACGTAGGCAGCCGTTCCGGTGGCAAGTTCTGTCGTATCTACGAGAAAGGCCGGCAACTTAAAGACCCCACCTCGCCTTGGGTTCGTTGCGAAATAGAGTTCAAGCGCTCCACAGGTCGGGAGCTTCCTTTTGAGCTTGTTTCAAACCCTGCGCGCTACCTATCCGGGGCGTACGCATACTTTTCCGGTGTGTCTGAAAATGCCACCCCAATTAAAACCACGCGAATAGTTCGCCAAAAAACTTATGCACGAATGGTAGAGCATGCACGCAGGCAGTGCGGTCGCTCCCTGCATGCAATCACGCTTTTGAACAATGGAGATTGGAGCGCCGTTCAACGAGAGGTTGTTCGGTGCGAATTACCAGCGGGGGTAGATACCCTACTTGTAGACGGTAAACCCGTTGACTTTTTTGCCGCAAACTTTGAACCCGAGCCAAAGCGGCAGGCTCAATAAATGAGAACCCTTATGAAAATTGAAATTACGAACCCCGAAGCCAAAACGATTAGTGGCCAGAACGATCGCGGCACATATTCGTTTTCCCTCCAGGATGCCTACCTGCACGGCACCGAAAAGTATCCGACCCCTTTCCAGGTGATGTTGCCTAAGGGTCAGACGGAGCCATTTGCGGTGGGAATGTACGACGTTGCGCCGGAGTCTTTTTATGTTGACCGCCGTGGCCGCCTGTCTTTTGCTCCTCGCCTGGTCCCTGTCAAATAACGGGCCTGGAGCGCATTAATGCTTGTTTATCTGTGCAACCTTGACGGCGCTGACGAAGCGCGAATAAACGTCAACGGTTCTATTTTTAACCCTGATAATCGCACTGTGCCTACTTGTGAAAATGGCCAGTGGTTTGACACATCAGTTCTTGTTGACGCTGCTGCACAGTTTGAGTTTTCGCAGATTGACCCCGTTGTCATTGCCCAGTTCTTTGGTTCTGGTTTTGTGCTTGTCGTCATGTTTCACGTGATAAGCATACTCGGGTCTTCAATTGTGAATTTAACAAAGCATTGGTGATACCGCTTCTTCATGGGGTTTATGAGTCTGGCCAATTCATGGGTCCTCCGATTATCACGGCCATATTGGAGTTTTCGAAATGGATTACACATCGATTCTCGCTGCAATTGACTACGCTGACGCTGTTGCCGGTATTGCCGCAGTGTTCCTGGGTATTGTCGGGTTTAACCTGGCTTGGTCCGGTGGCAAAAAGGTTGTTGGCCTCGTCAAGCACATCTAATGTGCATCCGTCGGGGGCGCTTGCGCCCCCCTCGGTTTAATCCACTCCAAAAAACATTATGGAACAGCTTTGGTTACTCGCATTCTTCTGTCTCGGCACCGGTTGCGGGCATATTGTTATGTCGCGCTTGCGCTAGCGTTATCCCCGTCAGCTTTCGCTCAGGTCTTGGACCCGCCGGGCGCTGGTAACGCGTCTTTCGACTGGTACGACAATCCTGTTTCATCCTATACCGGCGCTGATAACGCTTCAAACTTTTATCGGTCGCAAGGGTACACCGGCGGTATGTCCCTTTATTACCTTATTTTTAGGCAGGGCAGCGCATCCCTCGGCGAACCTTCTGCAAATATTCTTGGCGATTCGCTTTCATCCGCCATGTCTGGCTATGAGTCGTATGTATCTCAGAACTATCCCCAGGGCTGCACATATAGTAGCGGTTCTGTATCGGACAGGCGCGCTCTCATTAATCCGTTTTACTCGGAAACGTTTGTTTGTCGCTCTGCTGGGGTTAACAGGTCATGGACAGTTCATGCGCTTCCTATGCCTACAGGCTGTCTTCAGTTCGACACGTCACAGGTTGGGCAGGCGCGATGCACCGACTTCAATACTGAGCCCGAGCCCACCCCCACGCCAACGCCAACCCCTACACCGACCCCGACGCCTTCCCCTACGCCAGACCCCGGCACCGGTGGCGGCATCAATCCCGACAACAACACAACGGTGAACGGCAACCTTCACGGGTATATGTCCATGAGTCGCCCTGAGCCGCCGTACCCGACGCAATCGGGTTGTGCTCAGTACAACGGTAACGGTGCCGACAATTCTTCTCTGGAGTTCACGCAGCTTGTTGAGAACTGCAATGAGCAGGCCAATTGCGAGGTTCTGACGGTCGCACAGGCGGATGAGCGTTATTTTGATTATTGCGCTGACCCTCCGCAAGAGGACTTTTTTTGCCAATATTTCTGGTTCAAGGGCGATGATGGTTTTCCAAACACGCCGGACGACGTCTTTGTATCTCGCGCGGTTGGCAAGACCTTTGACCCTATTCAGTATTGTGGCGGCACTAATCTTAGTGAAGGTGATGGAACCGGCGAGGGTACTTGCGACCTGAAAGACCCCGAATGCGTGGGCAGCTTTGAAGGTGATTCTGCTTCAATAACTTTTGACAAGTCGGCTCCTGACCTTGAAGCCTCAGCATCTTCCGCTGTATCTCGCATTCAGTCTGCCCCCATTGTGGAGGCGCTATCAGGTATTGATTCTCACTTTTTTGGTGATTCGCAATGTCCAACATTTACACTTGACCTCCAGTTTTTTGGTACTACGCGAACTGTTGACGGTCATTGCGTTTATTTAGACCAGGCTCGGCCAATTCTTGCTACATACATGCTCGCCATTTGGTCATTTCTCGGCTTGCTTGTTTTTCTGAGGGCGTAGTATGGGTCGGCTATTTAACGGAATATGGGAAAAGATTCGCGGCGCTTTTGAAGCACTCTTTAACGCTCTTGCTGCTGCGCTCGAATGGCTGAAGGATGCAATCGCCGATACATTTCTGTCCGTAGCTGCAACGCTGGTTGAAGCTATCCCGGTGCCGGATTTCATTGCAAATATAACGAGTCTTCCAAAATTCCCGGCGGGTGTGACTTACATATCCGAGGTTTTTTTGGTTCCTCAAGGTTTTGCAATCATCTTTGCTGCTCTTGGCGCTCGTTTTATTCTGCGTCGTATTCCGCTTATCGGGTAGCGCAATGATTCCATTCTTCCCAGTGCTTTTCGTCTGTATTTTAATTGCTTTTTGGATAGGAATATCCGAGCTTCTACCCGGAAATAAATTCTAATGAGTATTACGGCTTACGTCGGTTTGCCCGGTTCTGGCAAGTCTTATAGCGCTGTCGCTTATGTCATCCTCCCAGCGCTTGAGGCCGGTCGTCCCGTATGTACAAATATACCGCTTAACCATTCCGAGATTCGCAAGAAATATCCTGATGCCGTTATTCATGAGCTAGATATTTCTGAGTTCGTTTTTGAGGCATCCCCGCGAAAGACCCTGCAAGAGGCTTGCCCTCCTGGTGCTGTTGTTGTCCTGGATGAGCTTTGGCGCTTGTGGCCGTCCGGCATGAAAACGAATATCGTTCCGGAGGATAACAAGAGCTTTTTGGCTGAGCATCGCCACCGCGTCGGCGAGGACGGCTTTTCTACCGAAATTGCTTTCATCACTCAGGATTGTGGCCAGCTTGCCGCATTCGCTCGCCAGCTTATCGAGCATACATACATCATGCAAAAGCCAACGGCGCTCGGCATTCGCAGTGGCTGCAATGTTGCTCAATACTTTGGGTGCGTTACCGGCCAGCGTGGTCCAAAAACGCAGTTCGTTCAGCAGTCATTTCTAAAGTACAAAAAGGAGGTATTTTCTCTTTACAAGTCGCATACCCAATCCAAGTCGAACGCGGCTGGTATTGAGATGTCCACTGACAAGCGTTCCACGATATGGAAGAGTCCCAAAATAATCATGTCCGGTCTCGCCTTGCTGCTTTTGCCTGTGTCCTGCGGCATGGTCAAGAACATTTTTTCGGGTGATGAAGCTGCGCCAGTTGTTGAGGTGCAAGACTTTCGCAGCGCTCCGGGTGTCTTCTCTCCAGTCATCACCGAGGATGCTCCGGCTTCTCCACCGCCTGAGCCTGTTCCAACCCCTGAGCCTTCCGCTGATTCTGTTGTTACTTTCAAGCCCGCCGCGCGTGAGAATGATGAGCAGGCAAAGTACCGTCTTGCGGGGTACGCGGGTGACTTGACCCAGGGCAGGGGCGTTGCTTTCATTGAGTTGAGAAGCGGCAGGCAAGTTCGCATACCGCTGTCCCACTGCGTCTCGACCGACTTGGGCCCCTCGTGCAATTACAAAGGTCATGTAGTCAACCACGATACAGGTCCGTGGCCGCCCAAGCAGGACGGCCCCCGTACGCTGGCTGACACTCTTATCCCAGGCTCGGACGCGTCTGCTGGTTGAGCTTGTTCAACATCTGTTTGGCGTCCCGTGCTCGCATGTAGTGTTCTAGGGAGCGATGGTCGCTGTTCCCCGAATACTCTTTGAGCTCTGCAAGTGGCAGCCCCTTCTCGCACGCTTTGGAGATTGCCTCAGCCTTGGTGTCGTGGAATGTTTGCCGTACGCCTGCGAGTTCTTTGCGTCGCCGCCAAGCGCTCTTAAACGCATCCTTGTTGCACGCAAATAGGCGCTTTTCTCCCGGCTCTCTGTCCAGCTTCATGACCTTCTGAACGATGGTCGCCGCTTCTTCTGTCAGCCATACATCGCGGGGCTTTCCGGGTTTTGTGTTCCGCAGGTGTATTCTCCGCTCTTCCAGGTGCACGTCTTCGAGCAGTATGTTTGTAATGTCTCCGCGACGAAGGGGGGTCGTTAGTGCCAGCTCGAACGCAGGTCCAATCCACGGGTTTTTGTTCTTCCGCTGCATGTGGGCGTCAGCTTCTCGTAGCTTCTGAACTGAGCTATCGTCCCAGCGCATGACCCTGCGCGTGTCGCTCGGTAGCTTGATGCGCCGCACTGCGTTCGGTATTTCGTATCCGTGGTCGAGTGCCCATGCGTACATGCCTTTAATCAGGCTGAGTTTCCGGCGAACTGTTCCGTCTCTGTTGCCTGCATTTCGCCACGCCTTCATGTGTGCGC
The DNA here is from genome assembly GCA_019192445.1 of Oceanococcus sp. HetDA_MAG_MS8. NCBI lineage: Bacteria > Pseudomonadati > Pseudomonadota > Gammaproteobacteria > Chromatiales > Oceanococcaceae > Oceanococcus > Oceanococcus sp. HetDA_MAG_MS8. The sequence goes on along the minus strand of JAHCMK010000012.1, from coordinate 60,768 downwards.
GTATGTCGCTCTCGGTCGCTGCCTGTATCGGCATTTTTCCTAGTTTTGTTGTCTCCAGGCGTGCTAGCTCACTTTCGTAGTATCCGAGCGTAGATGGCGAAAGGTCTTCATGGCGGGCATCGATGTACATTCGCATCATCTCTGCGACCGATATGCCGCCTGTTGGCCGTGTGACGTGGTCCAACGCTTCTTTGTCTAGCTTGGTTTCCTGCTCTCTCGCCCACTGCAGAGCGTCTTTCTTCGAGCGGAAAGTTTTGCTGATATTGCGTCCTTTTCGGCGGATGCGAACCGTGTAGGTACCGTTTTCACGTTTTTGAATAGATGACATTGACTGTCTCCAGATTGGAACAAGGGAGGGATTCCCCTGTCTGCCGTCTATTCAATTTTTCACCCAAGTTATTGATGAGTCAATAATTTTTGGGTGGTAGGCGCGATTGGATTCGAACCAACGACCCCCACCATGTCAAGGTGGTGCTCTAACCAGCTGAGCTACGCGCCTGCGTTGGCAAGCCGAGCATTGTACTGAGCCGGGGCAAAAGCTGCAAGGGGTTTGTGCTCAGGCCCGATGTAATGCCAGTTCACGGACCTTGGCGATCTCATCGCGTTTGGCCGCGGCCTTTTCAAATTCTAGGTTCTGAGCAGCGTCCAGCATTTCTTTCTCTAGACCTTTTAGCAGCTTGGCGAGCTTGGCAGGCGGCATGGTCTGGTAGCGCGCGGCTTCCTCGGCAACCGCCTCTTGGCCTTCAACATCTTCGTAGCCAGCGTGCATCACATCTTGGATGGCTTTGACGATGCCCTTGGGCGTAATGCCGTGTTCCTCATTGAAGTCCAGCTGCTTTTGCCGGCGTCGCTCAGTTTCATCAAGCGCGCGCCGCATGGATCCCGTGATTTCGTCGGCGTAGAGAATGGCGCGACCATTGAGGTTACGCGCCGCCCGGCCAATTGTTTGGATGAGTGAGCGGTCAGAGCGAAGAAAGCCTTCTTTGTCGGCATCGAGTACGGCTACCAATGACACTTCTGGAATGTCTAGGCCCTCGCGTAACAAGTTGATGCCAACAACGACATCAAATACGCCTAGCCGAAGGTCGCGAATGATTTCGGCGCGCTCAACCGTATCGATATCTGAGTGCAGGTAGCGTACTTTGACACCGTTTTCATGCAGGTAGTCGGTGAGTTGTTCGGCCATGCGCTTGGTGAGTGTTGTGACCAACACCCGTTCGCCTTTATCGCTGCGAATGCGAATCTCGCCGAGCAAGTCATCTACTTGGCCCGTCACTGGGCGGATATCGACAATGGGATCGACCAAGCCGGTGGGGCGCACCACCTGTTCGACCACCTGGCCGGCATTTGCTGCTTCATACGGGCCGGGGGTGGCAGACACAAATATGGTTTGTGCAGTGAGTCTCTCGAACTCCTCAAATTTGAGAGGGCGGTTATCGAGCGCTGATGGCAAGCGGAAGCCATATTGAACCAGGGTCTCCTTGCGTGAGCGGTCCCCCTTGTACATGGCGCCAATCTGGGGAATGGTCACATGAGATTCGTCGGCAATGAAGATGGCGTCCGCAGGGAGATAATCGAGCAAGCAGGGCGGAGCTTCGCCCGGTGCACGGCCACTCAAATAGCGGGAGTAGTTTTCGATGCCGTTGCAATAACCCAACTCTTGGATCATCTCCAGGTCGAAGTTGGTGCGCTGCTCAATCCGCTGAGCTTCGAGTAGCTTGCCGTCTTTTTGGAAGCTGGCTATGCGCTCCTGGAGTTCGACTTTAATATTCTCCAGCATGTCTTCCTGACGCTGGCGCGTGGACACGTAATGCGTTTTGGGGAATACGGTGAAGCGGGGCACGCGGCGTTTGATCTGGCCGGTGAGCGGGTCGAATAGGGCGATGCTGTCAATCTCGTCGTCAAAGAGCTCTACGCGCACGGCCTCGGCTTCTGCTTCCGCTGGGAAAATATCCACCACATCGCCACGCACCCGGAAGGTACCGCGGGCCAGGGCGATGTCATTGCGGGTGTACTGCAGATTGGTGAGTTGAGCGAGTAGTTCACGTTGCTTCAGGCGTTCCCCGGTGCGAATGTGCAGCACCATTTGGAAGTAGCTTTCAGGGTCACCCAGGCCGTAGATGGCCGACACCGATGCCACAATGATGGTGTCGCGGCGGGTCAGAATGGACTTGGTTGCGGAGAGTCGCATCTGTTCGATGTGATCATTCACCGAGGAGTCCTTCTCAATGAAGGTGTCGGATGAGGGAACGTAAGCCTCGGGCTGGTAGTAGTCGTAGTAAGACACGAAATACTCCACAGCGTTATGGGGGAAAAACTCTTTGAACTCCCCATACAGCTGCGCAGCCAAGGTCTTGTTCGGCGCCATGATCAGCGCAGGACGCTGCACTTCGGCGATCACATTGGCAATAGAGTAAGTTTTTCCCGATCCGGTTACTCCGAGGAGGGTTTGGTGGGTGAGGCCGTCGTTCAGCCCGTTCACCATGCCTTTGATGGCATTGGGTTGATCCCCTGCTGGAGCCCATTCTGCGACCAGCTCAAAGCGGTCTGGGTTTGCCGATTCCGTCATGACTTTGCTGCTCGCACTAAACTATGAGGTGACATTCGACACCATTGGATTTGCCCGTGACACTTGCCCTGTCTGCTCGCGTCAATCGCATTAAACCTTCGCCAACCTTGGCGGTGACCGCTCGCGCTGCCGAAATGCGCGCTGCTGGCCGCGATGTGATTGGTCTGGGGGCCGGTGAGCCTGATTTTGACACGCCGGATCACATCAAAGCAGCTGCGGTGAAAGCCATCGATGCCGGGCAGACTAAATATACTGCTGTCGGTGGAACGCCGGCGCTCAAGCAGGCCGTGTGCGACAAGTTTGCGCGCGACAATCACATCGATTTCACTCCAGACCAAATTTTGGTCAGTTGCGGCGGTAAGCAAAGCTTTTTCAATCTGGCTCAGGCTATGTTGAATAAAGGCGACGAAGTGTTGATTCCTGCTCCATATTGGGTGAGCTACCCCGACATGGTGTTGCTGGCGGATGCCGAACCTATGGTGCTGCCAACCACGCAGGCGCATGATTTCAAGATCACACCTGAACAGCTCGCCGCAGCCATCACGCCAAAGACTCGGCTGCTGGTGCTTAACAGCCCATCCAACCCTTCGGGCAAGGCCTACACGCGGGCTGAACTTGAAGCATTAGCCGATGTGCTCCGTTTGCACCCACAGGTGTGGATCGCTACTGACGATATGTACGAAGCCATCCTCTGGGCGGATGAGCCTTTTGCCAACATTGTGATGGCTGCGCCCGATTTGTTGGAGCGCACCATCGTGCTGCATGGAGTGAGTAAAGCCTATTCCATGACTGGCTGGCGCATTGGTTATGCGGCAGGGCCTGTAGCCCTTATCAAAGCCATGGCCAAAATCCAGTCGCAAAGTACCTCCAACCCTTGCTCAATTTCACAAGCGGCAGCGGTGGAAGCTTTGAGCGGCCCTCAGGATTGTGTGCAGATGATGCTAGAAGCCTTCAAGCAGCGGCACGACAAAGTGGTGGCAGGGCTGAACAGTCTGCCAGGCGTGGAGTGCATTGCCTCCGACGGGACCTTCTATGCGTTCCCCGATTTCTCGGGGGCAATGCAGACTATGGGCTGCGCCGATGATGTTGCTTTAGGTGAGTTGCTCCTGGAGCGTGCCGAAGTCGCTTTGGTGCCTGGGTCCGCCTTTGGTACACCCAACCACATGCGCCTCAGCTTCGCCACGAGTCAAGACCTGCTGGACCAGTCCCTAGAACGTTTGCACAAGGTGCTTTCGGCATAAAAAACTTTGCTGGATGCCTTGCACCTAGCAGGCATCTTGCTGCTATAATGCGCGCTTCAATTCCCGAGTAGCTCAGTTGGTAGAGCAGGTGACTGTTAATCACCGGGTCGGCGGTTCGAGCCCGTCCTCGGGAGCCAGGATTGAAGAAAAAGCCGGCCTTTGTGCCGGCTTTTTTGTGGGCGCCATTGTCTAGCGGGCTCGCGCCGCCTTCGGCGGTACACGCCGGCCGTCCTGGCCGGCGCCCTCCGGGCGTCCGCTACGCGTCCGTGTGAATCGGCCGTCCGTGGCCGCTTCATCGAGCCGCGTCCTCGGGAGCCAGGATTGAAGAAAAAGCCGGCCTTTGTGCCGGCTTTTTTGTGGGCGCCATTGTCTAGCGGGCTCGCGCCGCCTTCGGCGGTACACGCCGGCTTTTCTGTGGCTGCGATGCAAGCTCGATGCTTAGCTGGCGCCTGGGGAGTCGGGTAGAGACAGGCCGAGTTTGTGGGCCCGCTTGGTCCAGCTTTCGCGGGCGGCTTTGCGGAGGTCTTCCACGGCGTCGCTTTCATCGATGATTTCCACGCCTAGCAGTGTTTCCATCACATCCTCCATGGTGACCACCCCGCACAAGCCTCCATACTCATCCACGACGACGGCAAAATGCTCGCGGCGGCTCAGCAGCTCGCTGAAAAGGGCTCTTAGGGAAATGCCCTCGGGAACGAACATCACGGGGCGGGTTAACTCTTTCAGCGTGGCTCGGCTGTCCCCCTGGGCGAGTCTGAGCATGATGTCGGCTTTGAGTACGTAGCCGCGAATATCTTCGTCGTGCCCGGCATACACCGGATAGCGTGAAAAGGTCAGTGGCTGGTCAGTGCTCATCAGTTCTTGCAGGCTGATCTCCTCTGGCCACTTGACCACCACAACACGCGGGGTCATCACATCTTGCACACGTAGCGCGCTAAAGCGGATGAGGTTGAGAAAGATCTTGGCTTCTTCAGGAGCCAACACACCTTCCTGACTACCGGTTTGTGCCAAAGCGCGGAACTCTTCACGGCTAATGCTAGGCGTCGGAGCCTCTGGCCGGAGTAGGTTGGTGAGGCGTTTGGATAAAACGACCAAGGGCCAAAGCGCAATGATGAGTAAGCGGCAGCTCTGTGCAGTGAAGCCGGCCAGTTGTTTGCTGTAAACCGCGCCAATGGTTTTGGGAATAATTTCCGAGAAGATGAGAATCGCCAGCGTCACCGCCGCTGAGACCACACTGAGCCAAGCAGTGCCGAACACCACTTGAGCCTGAGCTCCGATGCCCGCGGCGCCGAAGGTATGAGCGATGGTATTGAGGCTGAGAATGGCGGATAGAGGTCGGTCAATATCCTGCTTGAGTCGTCTGAGCAGATGCCCAGAAGCGGAACCACACTCCACCATCACCGCCAGATGGGCGGGAGTCACCGATAGCAGCACCGCTTCTAAGATGGAGCATAGGAAAGACACGCCTACGGCCAAGAAAAAGTAGACCACCAAAAGGGCCATGGCATTACAGTCGAAAAGTCAGGCCAGTACCCATCATAAAGACTGAGTCTGTGAATGACTGTCGATGCAGAGTGTGAACCTACCTCAGGCGGCTCTGAATAAATCTCGCGAGTATGCACAGCGATTTATGCAGCGCCGCGCTCGCGAGTAGCTTCGCTTTGGGGATGATCCGCTAAAGGATAGCCAGCGTCGCCGAGCCATCAGCGCTAAGCTAAGTCGCCATGGAGTCCTCACCTGTGATGCTTTCGGCCTTCGCCTCCGCACCTCATTGGCTAGCAGTGCTGCTGACCTTCGCCTTGGTGATGGCCGTCGTCGTCATGCACTACGAAGTGCTGGCCAGGGTCAATGTACTGCTGCCGCGCTGGCGCCAGTTGCCGCCGCGCACCCGCGTGTTGGTGGTGATGATCACCTTGGTGTTGTTACATGTGGTGGAAATTTGGATCTTCGGCGTGGGGATATACGCCGTGAATTGGATGCCCAGTTTGGGCCTGATTCATGGAGTAGAGCGCTTGGAGCTATTGGATGCGGTGTATTTATCGGCCACAACCTATACCACCCTCGGCTTTGGTGACCTTGTACCCCATGGGCCCATTCGTTTTTTGGTGGGCACCGAGGCCTTGGCAGGCTTGTTATTGATTACCTGGTCGGCTTCGTTTACTTATTTGGAAATGCAGCGCGATTGGCGCGGTTAGGCATTGCCGTAGAGTAGCCAACTTAGCCCAAATATCAGCAATGCGCCTATACCGACCAGGGTGAGCGTGAATCGCAGCTCGGGCCACAGCGCGGTGGGCGAGGGGGGTGGAGTCTCGGTTGCGCCTTGGTAGATCTGCACAATAACCTGGGCACGATCACGATCTTGGATGTCTACCTGAACCTGGGCGAAATCTAAGCCTGCAAGCTCCCCCACACCGCCTTGCAAATAATGCCCGCAGACATGCGCGCTAATGCCCTCGGCCTCGAGCATGCCGGCCACAATATGGGCTTCGTTGATGTCTTGAGCTTGGAAGATGGTGTGCATGCTCGATGGGGAAAAGCCAGAAGATTGATGGCTTGAGGCTGGCGTAGACGAGAGTCATAGAGTGGTCTGCACGGCGCAAGTGTGCAAGGGTGTGGCGCCACACCGCAGGCTGAAAACCTAAGCGAGGGTTGGCGGCGCGATGAACGAACTGGTGGCCAGTAAGCCAGGCCTTCGCCTCCAATGCTGGATTCCGTGCGAATAAGCAGCATAGAGTGGCGACCCTATCCACAGTAGCGCCGCTGGCCCGCGGCGGCTGGATTTCTAGTATTGGCCAGAAGCCCCGGTCGCGGGCATGGCTTGCAGGAGTAAGAGCAAGACAATGAAAGCCCAACTACAAAGCATTGTGGTGATTCTGGTCGCCACCGGGATCGGTTTGGCACTGGCGCATATTGTTTCGCCAGGTAGCCTCAGCCTGTTAGGGCAGCCTTTACTACCGATGCTGGCCCTGCTTGCTTTTGGCGTGCAGTGGCTGGTTTTCTTGCCATCGTATTGGGCGCAAACTGAGCATTATTACGACCTCACCGGGAGTGCAACCTATATCAGCGTCATTGCGTTAGCCGCTGGTATGCGGCTGAGCGCAGAGGCCGATTGGCGCACAGCACTGCTGCTAGGACTGGTTCTGATCTGGGCCTTGCGCCTGGGGAGCTTCTTATTCAAGCGAATCCGTCAGGATGGAAAAGATGGTCGTTTTGACGATATTAAGCCGCACTTTTTGCGCTTCTTGGTGGCCTGGACACTGCAAGGACTATGGGTCTTTTTAACGCTCTTCGCAGCGCTGATTGCGATGAGTGTGCAACCAACCCAGGCGCCTGGGCTCCTCGAGGTCCTGGGGCTGGGAGTATGGCTGCTCGGGTTTGCGTTCGAGGCCGTTGCAGACTGGCAAAAGTCTGCATTTAAGGCCAACCCTGCCAATAAAGGCCGATTCATCGATGTCGGTCTCTGGCGCTGGTCCCGTCACCCCAATTATTTCGGCGAGATCACCTTGTGGGTGGGCGTGGCCATGATCGCGACGCCGGTCATGAGCGGTTGGTTATGGCTAGGCTGGCTGTCGCCCGTATTCGTGGCCTTTTTGCTCATCAAAGTGAGTGGTATTCCCATGCTGGAGCAGCGCGCCGACGACCGTTGGGGAGGGCAGGCCGATTACGAGGCCTACAAAGCCCGCACTCCGGTCTTGATTCCTCGGCCGCCACGCGCGCAGCCCTCATTGTCCTAGCGTTTTTAGGAGTGATCGGGGTTGGCCAGAAGGATGGCCGCGCCCAGCCCGCCGCCGGCACAGGTGGCGGTGAGGGCATAACGCCCCCCGCTGGCGCGCAGCCGTCGCGCTGCCGTACTCAGCAGGCGAGTACCCGTGCCGGCAAAGGGGTTGCCCAAAGCCACGGAACCACCCCAGCAGTTGAGGCGATCTTCGGGAATAGCTCCGGTCGCTTGGCTTAATCCCAGTTCCTCTTGGGCGAAGCTGGTGTCGGCGAGAGCCTTTTGGTTACACAGGACCTGGGCCGCAAAGGCTTCGTGCAGCTCAAATACATGGATGTCGTTCATCTGTAGCTGATGCCGAGCCAATAAGCGGGGGATGGCCATAGCAGGGCCCAGCAGCATTTCGGTGTGTAAGTCGTTGACGCCTACGAGTTGGTAATCCACCACCTCAGCCAAGGGTTGGGTTCCTAGCTCCTGGGCTCGTTGTCGGCTCATCAACAGCTGCGCTCCTGCACCGTCGGTGATGCCTGATGCGTTTCCGGCTGTGACCACACCATCAGAGGAGAATGCGGGCTTGAGCTGCGCCAACTTCTGGGCGGAAGTATCGCGGCGCATGCCGTCGTCGCAACCGACCGCAGCTCCGGCACGGTCATCGACGGCGATGACTTCGTCGGTGTAGTGGCCGGCATCCCAGGCTGCACAGGCGTTGAGATGACTGCGTAGTGCAAAGGCATCTGCGGCTTCGCGGCTCACGCCGAACCGCTTCACCATGGCCTCACAGGCCGCGCCCATTGTGAGTCCAGTACTCAGATCTTTACTGGAAGGAACCTCGGGTAATAAGTCCCATGGCCAGAGTCCAGCCACAGCGCGTAGCTTGTCTTTGCCATTGCGGGCGAAGGCGAGTTTGACAGCGCGCTGACGGACCTTGCGCTTCAAGCGTATAGGCAGGTCAGAAAAGTTCTCACTTCCGCCGGCTAGGCCTACCTGAATACGGCCCAGAGCAATCATGTCGCAGATGTGTGCAAAACCCACCGCCGGAGAGACGCCCGCCATGGACACGCTGTATGCCGGTATGCGTGCTGCTAAACCTGCATTGAGGCCGGCTTCGCGGGCGATGTTCGTTGTTTCCAGTTCTTGTACAACGGCGCCGACGGTCAGCAGCTCCACCTGTTGATCTAGCCCCGGGTAGCGTTGCAAGAGGGCGCGTAATGGCAGCGCTGCGAGTTCATGGTGGCGGTAGCGCGCGAACACGCCGCCGGAGTGCAAAAAAGGTGTTCGCACAGCGTCGACGATGACTGGCCGATTGGTGGGAGGGACATGGGCATAGGCCGTCATTGGGAGGCTCCCTCGCGCTTGATTTGGCCAGCTAAGTACACCGCGCCTTGGGGGTCAACGACGCGCATCGTCGTGGTGGAGTCTTGGGTGGCCAGTTCCACATTGAGGCGGGGCTGGGGTAATAGGTTGGGTTTGACAAAGCGCAGATCGGCATCGCTGATCTGGCTACCGTCAGCCTGCACACATTCCCAGCTCCGAGCGAGGGTGCCAAAACCGTGGAGGATGCACCCGCCGAACTTGCTGCGTCGCGCCAGCGGCCACACCGTATGAATGGGGTTGAAGTCGCCGGTGAGGTAGAAGAAGCGCTGGCCGTCGGCACGGTCGGCAGACCAATGGCCCACCTGACGAAAGTTTTGCGCAGAGGCAGCTTGCTGGGCTTGTTTCTTTGCGCGAGGCGACCTTCCACGCAGCACGGCCGCATAGATATCAACGCTCATGGCCTGAGGCTGCTCCTCCCAGCCGACCTGAACCTGCGTGTGCACGCGCACCCTGGAACCCTGATCACTGCAGTCCACTAAGCGGCCGCTCAAATGAATGGGGACATCTCGGGGAATCAGCGAATATACCCGGAACCGACAGCCTTGATTGACGACTTGCAGCATATTAACGGGTGCCAAGCCACACAGCCGGGACACCAGCTCCAGCCCATATTTACTAAAAAAATGTGCCGGTAGCGTATGCGCATAGCGTTCGGGGTCGGCTCCGGACCAGGCTAGGTACTGGTCGACCAACGACCGACTGCATGGGGGCACGATTTGCCGCTGCGTCGCCGTGGGATCAAACAACCGGTGCTTGATGGGAGCAGGTAGCCAAGACAGCAATAAACCGGTGGTCATGCCACGAATGGTGGGCCATTGCTGAGCCGCAAGAGTAGGAGACACGGACATAACAGTTATTTTCCTGAAGACGGATGCTGGGATCGCCGCCGATGAGCTGTAGCGGCCCAGATAAGAAATAGGCTGAGGAGATTCATCCATGAAAGCTGGCCACCGGCATGGCTCAATGCCTGGCGGGCTTGAGCACTACTTGGTTGGATTGCTGCTACCGTGGTGCTCGCACAATCTCGGCGAAGATCTGTACAGCTTCGCGTAACACCATCGCGTTGAGTAAAAGCCCAGGCCGAGTCGTAATACACGCTGAGGCGCTCAGCGAATTCTGTGTGCTGATTCTGGTGGGCGAGTAATCGTTCATCAGCATTGATAAAACCGCCTTCTCCGGGTCTTTTCAGCCAGCGGTCCAACCATGCCAGGGTGTAGTGTTCGGCCATAGGCCGGCCCCAGCCACCTTGGCACTGGCCAGCGACCACTTCAGGACACCAAGAGCTTGCGGGAAAGCCTGGCAGTAATGACCATTCGAAATGGGTGCTGCCTGCAATGGTGAACTGGAAAGCCGGAATGCCTGCTCTTTGCCAGCTGGCAAACGCTTCTAAATGTTGATCGCGTTGTGGTGGCGCCAGAAAAGGCAGTGGTGCCAATCCATATTCGCTAGCCTGGCCCATGGTCGGAAGCTGCGGAACGATGGGCGGTAATTCGCGGGCAACGACGAGGTCGAGCAGTACTTGGCGTAGCGGTTCGGGAAGATAGTCATAGCCCGCACCAATGGCCCCGCCAACCTGAGTACTTTCCGGGCCCAGCCAGCCATCCCAGGCGACCACGGCGTCGACGGGATTTGTTGAATCCATGGTGCCGGGCCAAGCCTGGGCACCCGGTGCTCCATAACTCTGCACCACGGAAACACCGATGGCTCCGGCGGAGTGGCCAACAATACCCAACCGCTGCAGATCCAAAGTTTGATGGTGGGGGTTGTATGGCTGTGTGACGGTGGCTGTGGTGCTAGCGCAGCTTGCAGCATGGGGATAGGGGCGCTCCGGGCTGCTGCGGAAGAAGTCGATGGCGTCGACGAGACCCTCCCAAAACACGGCGAGATTGATGTTGGTTCCCTGGCCCCCATTGGGAGCCTGCATATCGGAGCGGCCTTGGCCACGGGGATCGAAGCTGAGCACGCTATATCCGGCCCGGACCATGGCTTGTGCCGCCCACCAATACAAAGTCTCTGGTGCTTGTACAGAGCCATTCATGATGACCACGCCGGGACGGCTCTGCTCAGCCGAGCCTATGGGCCGCCATAACCGGCCACTCAAACGCGCACAGTCCCGATCGTAGAAGACAACGGGCTCCACCTCCGCTTCTGCACTATAAAAATCATCGACCCCTGGATAGCGAAAGGGGTCACCCGTACACGGTAGAGCCCAGGTGGTACACAAAGGAGTCAGGGGGGAGTTCAGGGACAGGCTCACCAAGGCCAGAGGATCTGCGCTGAGTTGCTGTGCCAGGGTCGCCACCGCCGCTACAGGGTCACCGCTGAGCGCCGCCGTAATACTCGATTGTAGTGGTGGGCTGCTCGCCAGCAGCCAGCTGGGGTCGGTTAGCGCGCGCTGGCTGAAGCTGGCAATGTTGGCCAAAGATTGCTCCAGCCAGCGCTGCATGAATGGCGGCTGTGCCAGTTGCTCGCCGACGGCGCTCAGAGCAGTTTGATAGTTCTGCAGCTCGCGGGCCGTCCATTCCGGTGAAGGGTAGGCAGGGTCTTGGGCCTGCGCTGGGGCAAACAGCGCGCAGAGCAATGCGGCGCAGTATGTCAATCGGCAGGCTGCGGTTTGGGGTTTGGCCATCATGGCGAATGCACCTGCATGCAGGTGTCCGTGTCTCCTCGGGAGCCCGCAGTATATGCAGGTTATTCACGCGGGGGGTGTGGCTCAGGTGCGCCTTTACTCAAGGATGCGGGGGCTTACACTGAAGCCTTTGGTGATTGGCCTGGCTCGCGACAACCATGCGTACTCAAACGCCCTTACAACACCCTGGTGCAGCCTTTGTGGATGTTTTTAAACAAGCATTTACCCATTCCGAAGGGGCGCAAGAAGGTGCCCTGATTGCGGCTCTGGTGCAGGAGCTACTCAGCGGCTCCAAAGCGGACATTCATTGCTGCGCCGGTTATGTTGACGATGAGGTGGTTGCCGCTGTGGTGTTCTCGCGCATGGCTTTCAGTGAGGATTCGCGCAGCGTTTTCCTACTGTCTCCCATGGCCGTATTGCCGCAGAAACAGGGGCAGGGCTTCGGGCAGGCTCTTATCAACGCAGGCCTGAGTATGCTGCGCGACGCTGGTGTGGATGTCGTTCTTACCTACGGCGACCCGGCCTACTATCAGCGCGTAGGCTTCGCGGCCATCAGCGCCGAGCAAGCGCAGCCCCCGCATCGCTTGCAACAACCGCATGGCTGGCTGGGGCAATCTCTCGATGGGGTGCTGCCCTGGCCGCCGCTGCGGGGAACAAGCCAGTGTGCAGCGGCGCTGGATCACCCTGATTACTGGTGAGCGGAATGGCCGTGGAGCCAGCCTTAGACGGTTTGGTCAAACCTAGCAAGACTCAGCCACTGATGCGCGAAATGGAGTTTGTCGCGCACCTGCGGAGGTGTCACAAAGGGGTATAAGTCGGTCAGGCCCATGCCGCGACTCACATGATTGAAGGCAATGCCGAGCTCTAAGCCCCTTTGCAGGAGTTTCTCGGTATGGGTGTCGGCATACGCGTCATAACCGGTATCGTCGCCCGCTGATGCCAGGGAGGTGGCGTGAAAGCTGTCGACGAGGTCGACAAGATGCAGGGCATGCGCGGCGCTTTCCGCCCAGTCTTCATGGGGGTGAGAGGACGCGTAGGAAGAAATGTAGTGCTGCTCCCAGCCGGCTTGCGGACCTTGCTGATAATGCTGGTTTAAGGCAAGGGCATAGTCCAGGCTGACATCTCCGAAGAGTGCCGCAAAGGCGTTTGTAAAGCCGGAGTACTCGCACAGACGCTCATAGAGAAAATGGGCGATCTCATGGCGAAAATGGCCCACCATGGTGCGATAGCTTTCGCCCAGATTCTCGCGGCGGCGGACCCGTTCGGTCGCGTCACATTCGGCCAGATTGATGGTCACTACCCCAGACTGATGCCCCATGCTGACCTGAGTGGGGCCGCTCGCAGTGGCTTCCGAGAGCATATGAAACTCGGGCCTTGATCCACCATCGGCGTGGCTGAACCAACCCCAGCGATAAAGCCCGGCAAGTACGCGACGCTTTGACCCTTCGGCCAAAGCCCAGAGCGCGTTGTTATCCGCCACTGTGAGGTCCGGGTGCACGCTTGTCAGCATGCAGCTCGCGCATAGGTCCTGACCCATGGCAGCCTGCCAGTTACAGGCCAAGGTGGTGCGGTTAGAGCAGGGCTCGCCCTGGGTGTGGAACAGCTGCTGGTCGGGGTCGAAGTACAAGCCCTGCCCACAGCTACAATGGAGATTGTCGAAAAAAACACGGCCCCCACATGTGGGGCAATGAAAGCTCTGCATCCGCATGCCTCGTCGCTGCCTCCGCCCAAAAGTGGCTGAGGCAAAGCATTGCTAGCCTAGCAGTCAGACGCAGTGCTTGCTGTTGATTGGCTCAGAGAACGATTGAAGTACAGCCTTGCCGTAGTTCTCGTGAGGCTATTGACCGAGTATGAGTTCAAGCTCAACACCATCGCTGTGGTCGCTGCGTATCACCGAAAACCCGAGGTCTTTCGCCAGATGGATCATCGCCTGTTTGGATGACAATGCTTGGCCACAGAGCCTCTCGATACCGTGTTCTTTACAGTATCGGATCATCTTTTCCAGCAAGGCTCGTCCTAGGTCTCGACCCTGAAAATCGGAGCGCACGATGAGGGCGAACTCTGCATCGGTATTGTCGGCATTGGCTACAGCGCGGACCACACCCAAGGTTTCCTCTCCAGTATGGGTGTGGCGGGTAGCAATGAAGGCCATCTCACGCGCGTAATCAATTTGGGTAAACCGGGCCAATTGATCATGAGATAAGTCGCCGACTGCGCGGAAGAAGCGAAAATACAGGTCCTCGAAGGAGAGCTTGTCAATGAACACTTTGTGCGCTGGCTCATCCTCGGGACGGATGGGACGCAGTAGGAGTGCTTCACCGTCAATCTCTACAGTTTCCTCGAGCTCTTTAGGGTAAGGACGGATCGCAAAGCGTTGGCTTCCGCTCAAAGCTGCAGGTGCGACACGAATCCTTGCGTCTAGTGCGAGCACGCCATCTTCATCAGCCAGCAGAGGGTTGATGTCGAGCTCAATGATTTCTGGGTGGTTGGCGACAAGATGCGAGAGTTTGACCAGAGTTAACTCGATATCGGTTAAGGCTACGGGCTGGGTACCTCGGTAGCCGGCAAGAAGTTTACTGATTCGCGTTCGTTGGATGAGCTGGCGCGCCAAAGCCTGGTTAAGCGGGGGCAGTGCAATGGCTCGATCCTTGATTACTTCAACTGCAGTACCGCCCTCACCGAAGAGAATCACTGGGCCGAATATGGGGTCAGTGTGTACGCCGAGTATGAGTTCGTAGGCCTTCGGTCTAGAGATCATAGGCTGCACTGCGAAACCTTCTACAGAAGCATCGGGCTGGCATTGCTTAATCCTGGTGAGCATTCCTTCTGCGGAGGCCTCTAGAACAGCCGCGGATTCAATCCCTAGCAGCACACCGCCCACATCCGACTTGTGGGTGATGTCTTTGGAGAGAATCTTCAGAGCGATTGGAAAACCAATGTGTTTGGCTATGCGCACGGCCTCAGCTGGGGAATGAGCAACCTGGGTGGTGACAGTGTTCACGGCGTACTTTGCCAAGACGTCCTTGGCTTCGACTTCGGTGAGTAGTTCGCGGTCTTCATTGAGTGCAGCGTTGATGACGGCACCAACACCATCCGGGTCGACATGAAACTCCTCAGGAGCCGAAGCCGGAGTTTCAAGCAATGACCTTTGATTCAGCTCGTAGTCATGCATATGCATGAACGCTTTGACGGCAAGCTCGGGCGTGTCATAGGTGGGAATTTTTCGTGCTCTGAAGATCTGCCTTGCTTTGGCAACTGCCGAATCCCCCATCCAGCAGGTGAGTACAGGCTTAGAGGTTTGGGTAAGTTCCTCCGCAACTGCTTCTGCGACCCTGGCATTATCGATAACTGCCGAAGGCACCAGCATCACCAAAATCACGTCGTAGTTGGGGTCTTGGAACAAGATGCGCAGGGTTCGCGCGTAGCGTTCCGCATCCCCGTCGCCGATAATGTCGACGGGGTTGGCATGGGACCAGCTTGCCGGCAGTACCTCATTTAACGCGGACTGGGTCTCCGAGCTGAGCTCGGCCAGAATGCCTTCATGGGCAATGAGTTGATCAGTTGCAAGTACACCCGTTCCTCCACCGTTGGTCACAATAGCCAAGCGTTTGCCCGTGACGTGACGGCCATGTGCAAGCGTTTCAGCCGCCGCGAACAACTCATCGATGCCAAGCACACGAAGCATTCCTGAGCGCCGGATGGCTGCGTCGAAAACAGCGTCATCTCCAGCCATGGCACCCGTATGTGAAGCCGCCGCGCGCGCACCCTCGGCATATCGCCCGGACTTGATCACGATGATCTTTTTGTTCCTGGAGGTTGCTCTTGCCGCGGAGATGAATTTCCGCGCGGCCACCACCGATTCGACGTACATCAAGATGGCGGAGGTTTTAGGGTCGCTGCCGAGATAATCAATCAGATCACCGAAATCGACGTCTCCCATATCACCCATAGAAATGCAATGGGAAAAGCCGATCCCTCGGGCTTGGGCCCAGTCCAGAATTGTGGTGCACAGGGCGCCGGATTGAGACAGCAAGGCCAAACGCCCATCTAGAGCATGGGTATGAGCAAAGCTGGCGTTTAATCCGATACCAGCGACAAGCAGGCCCACACAGTTCGGCCCCAGTATTCGTAGTCCATAGGCTTGCGCTGCGTCTAATGTTTTTTGCTGTAGCGATATGCCATCCACGGTCTCGTTGAAGCCCGATGAGATAATCACTGCTGCTCGCGCTCCACGCGCACCAAGATCGTGAATGATCTTTGGAACACTAGCTGCGGGAGTGCAAATGACACCGAGATCCGGGGCTACAGGCAAGGAGGCAATATCCGGATAAGCAAGTACCCCACGCACGGTTCGAGCCTTGGGGTTCACTGGCAGTATAGGGCCGTGAAAACCAGCATCCAGCAGGTTCTTCATCACCACATTGCCGACAGAATTGCTACGCGTGGAGGCTCCGATTAACGCAACGGACTGAGGATTTAATAGGTAGCGGAGATTCAGTACGCTCATGGCGACAACCAAGCCTGGCTGATGACCACTGGTTGATGGGAATTCAACGCTAACGACTCTGCTGCGGTGCAGCAATAAGACCATGGGCTGATAGCGGTCTCAAAGCCTGTCTATCAGGGACCACCCACATCCAGGGAATGGGCTGCACCAAGGGTGCAGTCACGCCGGAGTGTCCTGCCCATCGGTCGAACCCAGATGGGTTCTCATCAAACCACCCCCATCGCATATACAAAAAACCCCGCACAAGCCGGGGTCTTTTGTATGTGGCGGAGAGGGTGGGATAGATTCGGGCCGTCCTGGCCCTCACCCTGCGGGCTGCACTAGCGTGCAGTCACGATGGGCTGTCCTGCCCATCGGTCGAACCCAGATGGGTTCTCATCAAACCACCCCCATCGCATATACAAAAAACCCCGCACAAGGCGGGGTCTTTTGTATGTGGCGGAGAGGGTGGGATTCGAACCCACGGTACGCACGAGGCGTACACCTGATTTCGAGTCAGGCCCGTTCGACCACTCCGGCACCTCTCCGAGCCGCGCATTCTAACCTTTGCGGGGGCTTTGCGCATAATCTGTAGGGGTTTTCGGGGTTTGCAAAAGGACGTTTGTGTTTTCTACCCGCTGGAGTGTGTGGGTTGCGCACTGGAGCCGTTGGCGCCGGGGTGGTTTACTCAATCGCGGTCTGCGTCAGGCGCTGTTGGGTGTGGCTTGTGTGTTTTGGTTAACGGCGGGGCCGCAGTCCAAAGATGTCTGGGATCAAGTCCAAGATTTGGGCGAACTGCGCGTGGCCACTGTGAATGGCCCCTTCACGGTGTATGAAAGTAGTGATGGTCAAGCGGGGTTTGAGTTTGAGCTGGTGCAGAAACTCGCCGAAGAGTTCCGGCTCAGCATCGATTGGCAGGTATTTCCCGATTTGGGGCAGGCTATGGAAGAGGTGGCTATGGGCAATGCGCATTTGCTCGCTGCGGCCTGGTCACGCCCGGAGACAATCCCGCCAGGTCTGCTGCTGACATCCTTTTACCGGCAAGCGCCTTATGTGTTGGCCTGTAGTGCTAAAGATCGTCACTGTAGGGTGGACCTGCCTGAGGTCGGTGCCCAAGAGCTGATTTTGGTAGAGGGCGCGCCCAAGGCGGATGTGCGCTCTGTATTACCGCAAGCCATTTTGTTGCGTAGCCCCCAGCCCGTTGATTTTTTGTTGGAGCGTTTGCACCAGGATCTGGTGGAGCCCTTAGTTGTTGACGCTGATAGCTTGACCTTGGCACAACGCCTACATCCATCACTGCGTACAGGTCCGGCTCTGGGCCCTCCTGTGGCCAAGGTGTGGGCGGTTCCCAGTGAGGGCGGACAAGGACTGCATGGGCGGGTTCAGGGGTATTTAGACAGAGCCCAGCGAAGTGGGTATCTACAGCGCCTGGAAGATCGACACTTTAAGCACTTAGGCCGCCTTGATGATTACAGTCAACGCGCGTTTAGACAGCGTGTGGATTCACGCCTGCCCGCCTTCCGAGAACTCTTTGAGCAAGCCGGCCAGACCTATGGGATTGATTGGCGCTTTCTGGCAGCGATGGCTTATCAAGAGTCGGCTTGGGACGCCGACGCGGTGAGCCCCACGGGTGTGCGTGGACTGATGATGCTGACCCGAGCGACGGCGCGCGAAGTGGGTGTGCGTCAGCGCACCGACCCTGAGCAAAGTATCGATGGCGGCGCCCGATACTTTTTGAAACTACATTCCCGAGTGGCGCCGGGAGCACCCGAACCCGATCGAACCTGGATGACCTTAGCCTCATATAACCTGGGCTTTGGGCACTTTTTGGACCTACAGCGGCTCACGCGAAGCCTCGGGGGGAATGATCAAAGCTGGATAGATCTGCGTGCTCACTTGCCCAAACTCATGCAGCCGCGTTGGTATCAAACCCTACGCCATGGTTATGCGCGTGGTACCGAGGCACGTGCCTACGTAGGAAACATCCGCGCTTATTTCGACCTGCTGCGCTGGTTGTATCCGCTACCAGGAGAGAGTCGGCAAACCGACCGCCCCTTGTTGGAAAAGGCAGTCTCTGAACCGCTTCCCGAGCCAAGCCCGGAGCCCGTATTGCCCTTGCTGTTGCCGGCGATGTAAACCTGTCAACGCTTGTTCTCGGCAAAAAGGCCGGGCACTAGGGGCTGGCAGCCCGCCATATTGGGGCGCTACTAGACGTCGCAGTTGTTCTTTTGGAAGACCCGGTCGGCTCTATAGCTGGAGCGCACCATGGGTCCGGCGACGACTTCCATAAAGCCTAATCCTAAACCAAACTCGCGGAGCTGGTTGAAGCTTTGCGGAGACACATAACGGTCGACGGGTAGGTGGTTGCGCGTTGGCTGTAGATATTGCCCAAGGGTGACGATATCGACTCCAGCGTCGCGAATGTCACGTAGGCACTGCTCGACCTCGGCATCAGATTCGCCTAAGCCTAGCATAAGGCTGGTTTTGGTAAGGACCTCAGCATTGACAGTTTTGGCGTGGCGTAACACGTCTAGAGTTTGTGCGTAGCCGGCACGGCGGTCACGCACGGCATGGGTGAGGCGCTCCACGGTTTCTACGTTCTGCGCGAAGACCTGCAAGCCGGAATTCACCACAGTGGCGACATCGTCCAAACGGCCTTGGAAATCCGGTGTAAGGGCTTCCACAGCGGTATCTGGGTTGCGGTCGCGAATGGCACGTACGCAAGCTGCGTAATGGCCGGCACCACCGTCATCCAAATCATCTCGGTCCACGCTGGTGAGCACCACATACTTGAGCTGCATGAGTGCGACAGAATTCGCTGCATTGGCAGGCTCTTCGGGGTCTAACCAACCTTTGGGGTTACCAGTATCGACGCTGCAGAATCGGCAGGCCCTGGTGCAGACGCTGCCCATCAACATAATGGTGGCAGTGCCATGTGACCAACATTCCCCAATATTCGGGCACTTGGATTCCTCGCACACAGTGGCGAGGCGGTGCTCATTCACAATGCCCTTGGTTTTGTAGTACCTGGGGTCACTGGGAAGCTGCGCCTTCAGCCATTTGGGTTTGGCCAGACGAGCGCCATCGGCAAGAGCATTACTACCCCTGGCCGTTTTAATACCATCGCGAACCGCCGAAAAACCTTGCTCGGTGCGGTATTTTTCGCCACTGCGGACGATGGGAATGCCTTTGAAATCACTCATATGGGTATTGTACCGCCTGCCGTGCTGTATGGATGACGCAAAGCTATGCTGCCGGCCTATACTGCGCGCATGAATAGGAGACTCTCTACCGTAGTGGCCGCTGTTGTTGGCTGGGTTGCGACGACGGCCTATGCAGACGCCTTAACCCCCATTGGCGCTGATCCCAAAGCGGAGCAGGGCCCACATGGCCTGAGCATTCCTCCCTGGGATGGTGGCTGGGTGAATACGGGGGCCGGTGATGAACTCACAGACTTGGAGGCCCCGCATGCGGATGATGAGCCGCTGTTCACCATTAATGCGAAGAACGTGGAGCAATATGCCGAGCTGTTGAGCGCTGGGCAGCGGGCGTTGTTCAAAACCTACCCCGACAGCTACTACATGCAGGTTTACCCCAGCCGGCGTACCGCAGCCCTACCGGCTGAGGTTCAAGCCCAAAGCCAAGCGAACCGCGACAGCGTGACGTTGATCAACGAAGGCTCTGGCCTGGAGGGTGCCTCTGCTGGAGTGCCATTCCCCGTTCCGGAAAACGGCGTTGAAGCCATGTGGAACCATGTGGCGCGGTACCGCACCACCGGCTTTCAGGGTTTCGTGAACCACGCTGTCACAACAAAGTCTGGGGCGTATGTGATCGAGCGCCAGTACTTAGAGATTGTGTTTGGTTATAACAATCCGGTGATGGCCGAGGCCGTGGACAAGCCCATGATTGGTTGGATTATGACCAAGCTCGTGGCCCCAGCGAACAAGGTCGGCGACGCCTACTTGCTGCATGTTCCATTGGATCGATCCGAGCACGACACTTTGGTCTGGGTGTACAACCAAGGTACGCGCAAAGTGCGGCGCATCGGAGAGGTGGGTTATGACAACCCCGCCCGAGATGGTCTGATCACCCAGGACCAGATCGATATGTTCAACGGGCCCTTTGACCGCTACCACTTCAACTTAAAGGGTAAGCGCATGATGCTGGTGCCCTACAACACCGAAGCTCTGCACGATAAAGATTTGGAATACGATGAGCTAATCCAGCCTGGTCATATCGACCCCGAACATGTGCGCTACGAGCTGCACCGGATGTGGGTGGTTGAGGCCCAGCTACGCGAAGGGGCAGGTCATGTGTATTCCAAACGGGTGTTTTATCTAGATGAGGATTCTTGGCTGATTTTGCTGCAAGACATGTACGACGCGCGGGGCGAGTTTTGGCGCTACGCAGAAAGTTACGCACGGCAGTACCCTCAAATTCCCTTGCTAGTGAATGCCATGCAGACCCATTACGACCTGCAGTCACGGCGCTACGTGATCCTCAACATGACCAATGAAGAAGAGGACCCTATGGAATACGACGTGCAAAAGCCCCAAAGCCATTTCACGACCTCGGCCCTGCGGCGTTTTGCTAGTCAGCGTCATCGCTAAATCAGGGTAGGGAGTTGCGTCTCGGAGTTGACCTCGGCGGCACTAAAATCGCCGGAGTGGTCTTGGATGATGCTGGGGCTGCTCTTGCCCAAGCTCGCGTTGCCACTCCTCAGGGCGACTACGCCGCCACGCTAGAGGCCATCGCGCAGCTGGTTGAGCAACTGGAAGCGCGGGTAAAAACTCGGCTGCCAGAGCTTGGAATTGGGACTCCGGGGACCTGGGATGCAGCACTCGGAGAGCTGCGTGGTTGCAACTCCACCTGTCTGAATGGGCGCGCATTCAAAGATGATTTGCAAGGCCTGTTACAAAGACCGGTGCAGATTGCGAATGACGCGAATTGTCTGGCTTTGAGCGAATCCGAGGATGGGGCCTGCGCTGGGCTCGACACCGTATTCGCCGTCATCTTAGGCACCGGCGTGGGTGGTGGGCTGGTGGTTCATGGGAAGCACTGGGAAGGCCTACACGGCGCGGCTGGAGAATGGGGGCACTGTCCTTTGCCCAACCCCCGAGAAGAACAAGTGTGCTGGTGTGGTGGCCGCAACTGTATTGAAAGCCACTTAAGTGGTCCTGCGCTGGCCCGCCGGGCGGGTACCACCAGCGTTGAGGCCCTGGTTGCCGCTATCGACGCTGGCGATGCTGCGGCGGTTCAGGTGATGGATGCGTGGGTGGATGATTTAGCCCGAGCACTCAGCCTCATCATTAACGTGATTGACCCGCAGGCCATCGTCTTTGGTGGCGGCGTGTCGCGCGTACCTGGCTTGCTGGCGCGGCTACGCGAAGCGCTTCCTCCATATGTATTCAGCCCTCGGCTTGATACTCTATTGCGCCTTTCTGTTCATGGCGACGCCAGTGGCGTTCGCGGAGCCGCACGATTGTGCTCCGCCTCACCGACCTGAGAACACACAACTAGCATGCTCGATTTATATACCTACTACCGCAGTGTTTCCGCGCATCGCGTGCGCATTGCTCTGAACTACAAATCTATTCCTTATCGTTCGGTGTATATCGACGAAGATCGTGATGAACAGGCCTCTGAGGCTTATTTAGCGCGCAATCCGCAGGGTTTGGTTCCGGCCTTGGTGGTAGATGATTCGCTGACTATTACCCAGTCCTCAGCCATCTTGGAATACTTGGAGGAACGCTACCCAGAGCGCCCCTTGCTGCCAGAAAACCTATTGGATCGGGCCCGTGTGCGCAGCTTCGCCCAGGTGCTTATTGCCGATACCAACCCCATGAATACCTTGCGAATTTATCGCTACATGCGCGATGAGATGGATTTGGATCATGCGCGGCGTAGGCAATGGTATGAGCATTGGGCGCACAATGGCCTGCAAGCCATGGAGTCCCTGCTGCATGCCCATCTCACCCCAGGCCGATATTGTCATGGCGATAAGCCCACGTTGGCCGATGTGTGTTTAGTGCCTCAGGTGGCCAATGCGGAGGCGAATGGCTTGGACCTGTCGGCGTATCCGACCGTGCGACGAATATATCGCACCTGTAATTCCTTATCGGCCTTTCAGTCGGCTGCGCCATTGACCCAAGGCGACCGCCTTGCCAAAGCCTTGCAAGAGCCATCGGGTTCAGCCTAGCTCGCTTCAGTCGCGCGGGTCCGTACTGCTGTAGCGGCGCTCGATGCGCGCGACTTCCACTTGGTACTCGCTGTACCAGCGCTGCTTACCAGCCCGGATTGCTGCTTGGTGGTCGGGGTTGGCATGCCAAGCACGCGCGCTTTGATCATCCTCCCAATAACTCAAGGTAATACCCCAGCCTTGGGCATCACGCACGGACGTGATCCCTCGGTAGCCAGGCTGTAGGGCAGCCAAGTCTTCCATGTGTTGTGCCGCTTTGGCATAGCCATGCGCGGGCTCGCGCAGGCGCGATCGAAAGATGACGACCACCATGGTTCTGGTCCTCAGGTTGCACGGTGTTGCTAAGCCAGCAAGATTTTATCTATCCGCCCTGGTAGAGGCGGTATAGTCCCTGCATCCGGTTCCCAAAAACCGGACGAAACGGGAGATACCATGACGCCATCGAGCGCGCCAGATCAAGAGCGCGAATTGGTGCTAGAACAGCTAGACACGCTGTGCCAGCAAGAAGTGTCCGGACAGGAGCGCGGTCAGGTCATTGAATTCCTGCGCGCATACTACGCGGGGGTAGAGACGCAGATCCTCAGCCGTTGCCATCCGCCGGATTTGCTCCATCGGGGTTTGGCCCACCGAGGGCTGGTGCAAAGCACGCTTGCCGAACCCGCGCGCTTCGAGTTTGAAGAGCTGAGCGAGGGGCAGGGTTGGTTATTTCGTCTGGTAACGCCAGATCGCCCTTTCCTGGTCGATACCTTGCTGATGACCATGCGCAGGCAGCACGCCCAGGTGCGCTGGATGGTGCATCCGGTACTGGCCGTGGAGCGTCAGCAGGGCGGGCAATTTCGGCGTATCGCCGACAACGCTGCCAGTCACCCAGAGTCACTCATTCAGATGGAGCTGGAGGGGCTCAACCAAGCCCAAGTGTCTGCCTTAGAAGAAGAACTCACTCAGGTACTGCGCCAACTTCAGCATGTGGTGGAAGATTTTCCGCTCATGCGTGCTCGGCTTCAGGAGGAGGTGAATGCACTCGCGGTCAAAGTACCCGACGTGGACCCCGCCGAGCGGCAGGAGATTGCGGAGTTTTTACGCTGGCTGGAAGACGGGCACTTCACCTTCTTGGGCTATCAGCGCATTCGTTCCACAGCCGAGGGCGGACTCAGCCCAGATGTGGAGTCGGGTCTGGGCTTGTGGCGCGCCTCAGAGACATGTCCTATTCAAGTGGCACCCGAGGCGGAGATGTACAAGTACGCGGCGTCTAAACGCCCGATTGTGATCACCACAACCGAGGGGCGCTCGCCCATCCACCATGACGAATACTGCGATGTGGTGGTCATCAAGCTGTATGACGACGCCGGAGAACCCTGTGGAACGGCGCGCTTCTTGGGCTTGTTCTCCAGCGAAGTATTCAACACCTTGCCACGGCGCATTCCGGTTGTCCGCCGCAAAATTGAGCAGGTCATGCGACGCTCGCAATTGCGTCCCGGGGGTCACTCGGCCAAGCAGCTGCGTGACATTCTGAATAATCTGCCGCGCGATGAGTTGTTCCAATCCAGTGTGCGTGAGCTCTATACATTGGTGCGCGGCGTGCAAACGGTGCGTGAATCACAGCATCTGCGCCTATTTTTGCGACGCGATCGCTATGGCCGCTTTTATTCCTGCCTGATTTATCAGCACCGCGATCGCTATAGCTCGCGTGCGCGTCGGGCCATGAGTGCAGCCCTGTTGCGTCTGCTGGGGGGGCACGAGGTCGAGCATGAGGTGTCTTTTCAGCGTGATGGGCTGGCGCGTATTCACCTCACGGTTCGTACACCTCCGGGAACGTCCACGCCCCTTACTGTGGAGGAGTTAGAGCAGCGCTTGGTTGAGCTTGCTACGCGCTGGGAAGATGCCGTCTTGATGGCCTTATCCAAGGTCCTCCCCGACAAAGATGCCAAGGCCATTGCCCAGCGCTGGTTGGGCTTGGTCCCGGCCCCGTATCGCGAGGAGATGCATCCCTTAGAGGCCGCGACTGATCTCCAGTACCTGCGCATGTTGCGCGACGTCAATGACTTAAAGGTTCGCTTGCTGGCTGGCGAGTCTGGACATCTGGATCTCAAACTCTATGGCCTTGGCGAGATGCCCAGCTTGTCGGTGATCCTGCCGATGCTGGAGCACTTCGGCTTGCAGGTGCTGCGTCAGCATCCTTATAACTTCGGCGAGGATGGCCAGAGGGGCTGGCTGCAGCACTTTGCTGTGCGCCTGCGGGCCGAGCAGGCTCCGGATCGCGAACGCCGCGCCGGCTTCGAGGAAGCCTTCGTCGCCGCCTGGAGCGGTGCCATTGAAGACGATGGCCTGAATGCCCTGGTGCTGATGGCAGGGCTGCCATGGCGGGAGGCCGCGCTGATTCGCGCATTGGCCAAGTACGCGCAGCAAACCTTGTTGCCCTTTAGTTCCGGATACACCGAAGGCCTGCTGCGTAGCCATCCGGAATTCATTGCCGATTTGGTACAGCTGTTCCGCCTGCGCTTTCATCCGGAACTGCAGGACTGTGGCGCAGAGATAGAGGAACTCACTGCCCAACTGCAGGCAAGACGGGATGCTGTAGAGAGTCTTGATGCGGACCGTCTACTGGCATGTATGTTGAGTGTGGTGCAAAGCACGCAGCGCACCAATTTCTTTCAATCCGCGGCGGACGGGCAGCCCAAGTCGTATATCAGTTTGAAAATTCGTTCTGGCGGTGTGCTGGAGCTGCCTGAGCCACGACCTATGGTCGAGACCTTCGTCTACGCACCGGAGGTCGAAGGTATCCATTTGCGCGGTGGGCCCGTCGCACGTGGCGGCTTGCGCTGGAGTGATCGCCGCGAAGACTTCCGCACCGAGGTTTTGGGCTTGGTCAAAGCGCAAATGGTCAAGAATGCGGTGATCGTGCCCACCGGCGCCAAGGGCGGGTTTGTGGTCAAGCAAGCCGTGGATCGGCGTGATCGCACGGCCTGGAGTGAGGCTGGCATTGCTTGTTATCGAATTTTCATTCGTGGCTTGTTAGACATCACCGACAATTTGGTCGATGGCGCTGTGGTTCCGCCCAAGCAGGTTCGTCGACATGATGGGGACGACCCCTACCTGGTGGTGGCGGCAGATAAGGGAACAGCCAGTTTCTCGGATATCGCAAACGCCTTATCCGAGGAGTACGCGTTTTGGCTGGGAGATGCCTTTGCCTCCGGGGGTAGCGCAGGCTACGACCACAAGAAAATGGGAATCACTGCGCGCGGCGCCTGGGAGTCGGTGAAGCGACATTTCCTAGAGCGCGGACATGATGTCCAAACTCAGGATTTCACGGTCATTGGTATTGGCGACATGGGCGGAGATGTCTTTGGCAACGGTATGTTGTTGTCTGAGCATGTTCGTCTGCTCGCGGCCTTTAACCACCAGCATATCTTTATAGATCCGAGCCCCGATGCCGCTCGTAGCTTTGCAGAGCGACAGCGCCTGTTCTCGCTGCCGCGGTCGTCCTGGACGGATTATGACGCGAGCGTGATCAGCGAAGGCGGTGGAGTTTTCGCGCGCTCTGCGAAGTCGATCAGCCTTTCAGAGCAGGCGCGCAAGGCCTTGGGCATAGAGGCATCTACGCTCAGCCCCAACGCCCTCATCAAAGCCATACTGCAGGCACCAGCTGATCTGCTTTGGAATGGAGGCATCGGAACCTATGTCAAAGCCACCGCAGAGACCCAACTCGATGTTGGCGATCGGAGTAATGACGCGCTTCGCATCGACGCGCGTCAGTTGCGAGTGGCGGTGATCGGCGAAGGTGGCAATTTAGGACTAACCCAACTGGCGCGCATCGAAGCCGCGCGCGCCGGGGTTCGTGTGATTACCGATTCCAATGACAATGCCGGCGGCGTGAATTCCTCGGATCGGGAGGTCAATCTCAAGATTCCTCTGAATGCTTTGATGCGCGCGGGTCATCTGCCGCGGGCAGATCGGGATGCACTGCTGTTTGCTATGACCGAGGATCTCGCCCAACGTGTTCTGCGTGATAGCGATCTACAAACTCAGTCGATCTGCCTGCAGGCGGGTATGGCGACGTCGCGCCTGTCCGAGCATGCCGCCCTCATTCGCAGTTTGGAGCGCCATGCCGGGCTGGTGCGGGATATCGAAGCCTTGCCCAGTGAAGAGGCTTTGGCTGAGCGGCGGAGCGCAGGTCAGGGGCTGAGCATGCCCGAGCTTGCTGTGCTGGTGAGCTACGCCAAGCTTGATCTGTTTGCTCAGGTGGTCCATAGCCCTCTGCCCCAAGATCCAGCCTTGGAGCAGGACCTGTTGGAGTACTTTCCTCCGGCGGTGGTCCAGGCCCATGCCCAAAGCCTGCGCGAGCATCGCCTGCGCAATGAAATTATTGCCACGGTCACTACAAACCGCTTAGTCAACCGCATGGGGCCGAGTTTTGCTCGTCGCGTCGCCGAGGAACGTCAGCTGCCCCTGTATCAAGTTGTTCAGGCATGGTTGGCTGCCACTCATGTGTTGGGGGGTGAACAGCGCTGGACCGCGATGGAGGCGGCCAATATTCCTATCCGGTCCGTTTATGGGGCCTTAGACCGATTGGCTGGTCTACTCAAACACATGAGTTTATGGCTGCTGACTGAGCATCCAGAGCTGCCAAATATTGCCGACATTGTGCAGCGCTACCACACTGGAATGGCTGAGCTAGAAGCCGCGCTTCCACAGCTGCTCGCCCCCAGCTATGAGCAGCGCCATGCCGCGCATTTCCAAGCCATGGTCGCTGAGGGAGCCAGTGAGGCACAGGCTACGGCGCATGCCAATCACCACATCCTGGGAGCTTTGTTAGATGTTCTTTGGGTCGCACAAAGCGGTGGCTTGGAGGGCGTGGATGTGGCCCGCGCATATTTCTTGCTTGGCGATCAGCTGGACTTACCCTGGATGTTGGAGTCCATCAACCATCTCACGGTCAAGAACCGCTGGCAGGCCATGGCCCGGGTGCAGCTACGCGAGGAAACACACCGTATGCAGCGCGATTTGCTGCTGCGCATTCTGGACCATGACTCAGCTCCCGACCCCTGTCATCGGCTCCAGCATTGGCAAAGCAACCACACGGCGGCCTTAGAACAAATCGCGCAGTCCATTGCGGAATTGAAAAGCCTGGATGCCCCTGATTCGGCTGGACTCAGCGTGCTGCTGGGTCAGCTGCGGCGCCTCAGCGCGAACTGACGCAGCGTACTGCGCGCGGGCCGTGGTTACGCTAGGGCGAGCCGCATAGCAAAAATTTTGGACTGCGCTGCTCCTGTTTGCCGAATGCTGCGGCATGCGTGGGCGGCGCTGCTCTGCTGCATACCCTGAGCCGGGGCTACAATGCCGCAGTTTTCAAGGGACGAGCAGGATGCGCTGGACGGGCTTCGCGTTATTGGTGACGGCTTTTGTGATGGGTTTCTTCCATCGCATGGCACCTGCGGTTGTCGCTCCAGACTTGCAGGCCGACTTTGCCGTAGATGCCACGCGTTTGGGTCTATTGGCGGCCAGCTATTACTACCTATACACGCTCATGCAGCCCATCTCCGGTTTGGCTGCTGACGCTTTGGGCCCGCGCTTGGCTGTGGGACTGCTCGGTATGGTCGGCGGCGTGGGCAGCATTGTTTTTGGGTTGGCCGATAGCTTTGCCATGGCCAGCCTCGGGCGCCTACTGGTGGGCTTCGGAACGGCCTTTTTGTTCGTCGGGCTGATGAAATACAACAGTCTGTGGTTTGCGCCCTCCGTCTACGGCCGCGTCGCCGGTTTGACCATCTTGATTGGCAACCTAGGTGCGGTTTTGGCCGCTGGGCCATTGGCTTGGGTGCTGGGCTTTGCGGACTGGCGCGATATCTTCGTGGGCTTGGGCGTGGCCGGCATTGTGCTCAGCATGGTGATCATCGCTTCTGTGCGAGTGCCCGAGGACTATGCTCACACCCGTCCCGACATTGGCAAGGTACTCAAGATTTCCGGCGTACGCTGGGGAACCTTGGCGATGTTTTGCACTGTCGGCAACGTGTTCGCGTTTTCCGGCCTGTGGAGCCTGCCCTTGTTGCAAGACCGCTTTGGGTTGTCCAGAGCGGCTGCCTCTGACCATGTCACGGTGTTGATGCTGGCTTTGTCGGCCGGGGCACTGAGTGCCGGGTATTTGTCCGATCGGCTTGGCCGGCGGCGTTTGGTGGCGCAGCTAGGAGCGGCCGCCATCTTGGCTGCTTATGCCGGTTTAGTTCTGCTGCCCTGGGCCCCAGGCTGGTCGGCCATGAGTTTGTTTATCCTGCTCGGCCTCGGTGGTGGTTGGGTCTCGGTGATTTATGCCAACGCCAAAGAGTTGGCCGGTGGGGCCTCGGCCGGCTTTGCCATGAGTGTGGTCAATACCGGCTTATTTCTTGGGGCAGCATTAGTTCAATCTGGCTTTGGCTGGGTCCTCGACTGGATTGACCCCACAGCGGCTGGTCGCGACTACAGCCTGCTGGCCTGGCAGTCTGGATTGGGACTGTGCTTAGGCATTGCCATGATTGGTGCCGTGGCCTGCTGGCGATTGACAGACTCGGGAACTCGCCTTGTGGCACCCTCTGCGACACCGTCCTTTGCAACTCGGACCGAAAGAACGTGAAGACATTAGACGACTTCGTTGGCAATACCCCACTGGTGCAACTCAAGCGCATGGCAAGTGCAACGGGTAGCCGAGTTCTGGGAAAGCTCGAAGGGAATAACCCTGCCGGCTCGGTGAAAGACCGCCCTGCATTCTCAATGATTACTCGCGCTGAGGAGCGGGGGGAGATTCAACCCGGCGATCGGCTGATTGAGGCGACCAGTGGCAATACAGGCATTGCCTTGGCGATGGTGGCCGCGATGCGTGGCTACAAAATGACCCTGATCATGCCGGCACATATGAGTGCGGAGCGCCGTGCGGCGATGAAGGCCTTTGGCGCTGACATTGTTTTGGTGTCTCAGGACGAGGGTATGGAAGGTGCCCGTGACTTGGCGCAGGCCATGCAGGAGCGTGGTGAGGGCCGGGTTCTCGATCAATTCGGCAACCCCGATAACCCTCGCGCGCATTACGAGGGGACCGGCCCGGAGATCTGGAGAGATACGGGCGGGCAGGTCACGCACTTCGTGGCATCCATGGGCACCACCGGCACCATTATGGGTGTGTCACGTTTTCTCAAAGAGAAAAAT
Source organism: Oceanococcus sp. HetDA_MAG_MS8 (assembly GCA_019192445.1). Classification (NCBI taxonomy): domain Bacteria; kingdom Pseudomonadati; phylum Pseudomonadota; class Gammaproteobacteria; order Chromatiales; family Oceanococcaceae; genus Oceanococcus; species Oceanococcus sp. HetDA_MAG_MS8. Next base: position 31,388 of record JAHCMK010000012.1, on the reverse strand, counting down.
CCAGATATCCAAATCGTTGGCGTACAGCCAGATGGTGAGTCCTCCATTCCAGGAATACGTTGCTGGCCGGAGGCGTATCTACCCAGCATTTACGAGCGTCCACGGGTGGACCGCATAATGGAAGTCGGGGCCGCGGAGGCTGAAACAACCATGCGCCGCCTCGCGGCGGAAGAGGGCATCTTCGCCGGGGTATCCTCCGGCGGTGCCTTGTATTGTGCACTGCAGGTGGCTGCAGAGAATCCCGGCTCCACCGTTGTTAGCATCGTATGTGATCGCGGCGATCGCTACATTTCTACAGGCGTTTATCCCGACTAATGACGACCGAATCCGTTTATGCCCTGGTGCCGGTGTGGCGCACCGATACCGCGGCTGCGCGACGCCTCTATGGTTTCAGCGACGACTTGAGCGCCGACGATATTCACAAGGCGGTGGAGCAAGTGCGCTTTCAACGCCAGGGACAGGCGCGAGCCCCCCTATGGCTGCAGGCCCTGGCCGGCTTCGCTTGGGCTCAGGCACAGCCGGCGCAGGTGCATTGGCAAGAGCAGGACGAGGAACGCGAAGTGCTGTTGGCCTTGGTCAAAGCCATCGATACCCAACCTGAGGCCACAATTCTGGTGTTTTCCCAGGCTGCGGATCTAGCGCAACGCTTGCGTCTGCGTCTCTTACTACAAGGTTTGGCGCCGCAGTTTGCGAACAGTTGGGATTCACGTCTGCGCGATGGGCAAGCCTGGCAGCCGGAGGGTCTGAGTCTGGAGTCCGATGCAGCAGCTGCTGTTCTCAGCCTGGCCACCACGCAAAATTGTTATGACCCTTGGCAAACAAGCGGGCCAAGCCCCCAGCAAGCGTGCCAGCAGGCCCAAGCTTTGTGCGAACTGTGGCAGCGAGGATGGTTATGAGTCGCAAACGTTTTGATCGTGAGGAGCGGCTACAGGGTGAGGTTGTGGACCTATCCTCAGATGGGCGTGGTGTCGTCCGTCACCCGGATGGAAAAACCGTGTTCGTGGCCGATGCACTGCGCGGCGAGGTGGTCGAATACCGCCGGCGTAAGCGCAATCGCAGCTTCGACGAAGCCGAGCTGTTGGAGGTGCTTCAGGCCAGTCCTGAGCGTGTTGAGCCGGGTTGTTCTCACTTCGGTCAGTGCGGTGGTTGTTCTTTGCAGCACCTTGAGCCCAAGGCTCAGTTGGCGGCTAAACAAAACACCCTCGAGCAAGCACTGCAGCGTATCGGCGGCGGGTTGAGCCCAGTTACCTGGCTGGCACCCCTCACGGGGCCTGTATGGGGTTACCGCCGGCGTGCTCGGCTAGCCTGCAAACAGGTTGCGGGCAAGGGGCGAGTCTTGGTGGGCTTTAGGGAGCGCAACGGGCGCTACGTGGCCGACATTCAAAGCTGTCCGGTCCTGGATCAACGGATGGGCGAGCTGCTGATTCCTTTATCGGATTTGCTGGGTGGTTTGAGTATTCCCGATCAAATCCCGCAGATCGAGGCCTCGGCGGGGGACAACCAGGTGTTGTTGCTACTACGGCATTTGCAGCCCCTGAGCGCGGAAGATCGCGAGAAGCTTCGGGCCTTTGCTGAGCAACACGCTGTGCACTGGTATTTGCAATCCGGCGGCCCTGACACCATTGTGCCGCTGGGTGAACCCTGCACCTTGCGTTATGCATTGGATGATTATGCGGCGGACCTGGAGTTTGGGCCGGGTGATTTCATACAGGTGAATACCGCGCTGAATCGCAAAATGATTCCGCACGCCTTAAGCCTGCTCAATGTATCGCCTGGAGCCAGGGTGTTGGAGCTATTCTCGGGCTTGGGGAACTTTACAATTCCCTTGTTGCGCTCCGGGTATGCCGTTACTGCCGTGGAGGGAGCGCAGACGCTGGTAGATAAGGGACGCGCAAATCTGGCCCGGCACGATCTGCAGGCGGACTACCACGTCGCTGATCTGTTTGCCTGTACCGGGGAGGAGAGTTGGCTGCAGGAATCTTATGACGCAGTATTGCTAGATCCGCCGCGCAGCGGAGCTGCCGACATCATTCCGCACATTCTGCGTCGTCCGCCCCAGAACATCGTCTACGTGTCTTGCCACCCTGGGAGTTTGGCCCGGGACGCGGGCAGCTTGGTTGCTGGTGGGTATCGTCTGGAGGCAGCCGGCGTGATGGATATGTTCCCGCACACCGGACATGTGGAATCGATCGCCAGCTTTCACTGGGACCCCTGATGGAGAATGCGCAGGCGAAGTTGGAGCTGAGCCTTGCTGCGCAGCGGCTGCTGTGGCGCGAAGGCTCGGAAGTGCTGCGTAGCTACGCTGTTTCCACCGCGGCCAATGGGGCTGGCGAGCAGTGGGGTAGTGGCTGCACGCCACGGGGGCGGCACCGCATTCGGGCCCGTATTGGATTGAATCAGGCACCAATGAGCGTGTTTGTGGGTCGCCGGCCCACTGGTGAGATTTACAGCTCAGAGTTAGCCCGGCGTTGGCCGGCGCGAGATTGGATTTTGAGCCGGATCTTGTGGCTGGGGGGATTGGAGCCGGGTAAAAACCGCTATGGCAATGTCGATTCTCAACGCCGGTTTATCTACATTCATGGTACGAATGAGGAAGATCTGTTGGGTCAACCTGTATCGCATGGCTGTATCCGTATGGCCAATACAGAGGTGATTGAACTGGCGCAGCAGGTTTGGGCGGGAATGGAGGTGCATATTGTCGACTGATGCGGTTCGGGCTCTGGGCCCAGTGATGGGGGATCTTCGGGGCCTGACGCTGCAAGCCGACGAGGCCGAGTGGTTGCAGCATCCTTTGATTGGAGGCCTGATTTTCTTTGCTCGCAACTTTGTTGATCGTGAGCAAGTAGGGGCTTTAATTGCGCAGGTGAGGGCGATTCGCCCCGATATATTGCTGGCTGTGGATACCGAGGGTGGTCGGGTACAGCGCTTCCGCAAGGGTTTTGTCGATCTGCCACCGCTGGCCGTTTACGGGCAAATCTGGGAGCAGGACCACAATGCTGCAGTGGAACTGGCTGAATGGGGAGGCTATGTCCTGGGGGCCGAGTTAGCACCCTTGGATATCGACCTGCCATTTAGCCCGGTGCTGGACTTGGATGGCGGAGTGTCGGCCATTATTGGCGACCGTGCCTTGCATGCTCAGCCTGCGACGGTGGCTGAACTGGCAGCAGCTCATCTGCGTGGCCTGCGCCGGGCGCAGGTGGCCACCACGGCCAAGCATTTCCCTGGGCATGGCGCTGTGGCCCCTGATAGCCATGTGGAACTCCCTGTGGATTCGCGGAGCCGAGATGAGATTGAGCAGCACGACTTAGCACCGTATCGAGAGTGTCTGGGGTTATTGGACTCGGTGATGGCCGCTCACGTGGTGTATCCCGCAGTGGACTCTGTGCCGGCCAGTTTTTCGAAGGTGTGGTTAGAGGATGTTTTGCGTGTGCGCATGGGCTTCGCGGGCACTGTGTTCGCGGATGACCTCAATATGGGAGGCGCTCAGGCACAGGGCGATATTGTGGCCAGAGCCAGTCAGGCCTTTGCCGCCGGATGCGACATGTTGCCCATCTGCAATGCGCCTCAAGACTTGGTCACCGCGCTGGATCAATGGCGCTGTCCAAACCCTGCTCGCGGTCATGTGCGGCTGCAAGCGCTGCGCCGGGGGGCAGGTCGGCCTGGCTTAACAGCGCAGCAGCGGATGTTTTTTGAAGATCAGCTTCGCTCTTGGCGGGAGGCCTTGTAATGCAGGAAGTCTGGGGCCAACTGCAGCCTTGGCTGAGCTACTGGGTGACCCAGGTCTTTGCCGTGGTTCTCTTGGTGGTTTTGGTCAACACCCTATTGATCCGCGTGCTCAAACGGGTTCACGCCCGGGTCCAATCCAGTAAGACCCTGTGGGACGACGCCTTATTTGCAGCCGTCGTCCCCCCACTGCGGGTATTTACTTGGGTACAAGGAATTGCCGTTGCGGCTGGTTTAGTTGAGCCGCTTCCGCAGGATCAGGTTTTTGCCATGGTGAGCCCCGCGCGCAAGCTTGCTGTGGTGGGGATCTTAGTCTGGTTCTTGTTACGGCTCATTCACCACATGTCCCTGGGCCTTGTCTATCGCGCCCGCGCTCAAGACCCTGGATATGACGACACCACTGTGGAGGCTGCGAGCAAGCTGCTGCGGCTTGCGGTATTCATCACCGGCAGCTTGGTCATGCTGCAGACCATGGGCGTGTCGATATCTGGTGTTCTTGCCTTTGGCGGCATTGGTGGTTTGGCCATTGGTTTTGCGGCAAAGGATATGCTCGCCAATCTCTTTGGTGGCCTCACCGTCTATTTGGACCGACCCTTTGCCAAGGGAGATTGGATCCGCTCCCCAGAGCAGGATATTGAAGGTGTGGTCGAAGAAATCGGCTGGCGTACTACGCGGATTCGACGCTTCGATAAGCGACCAATCATGGTGCCGAACTCGCTCTTCACCAGCTTGGTCATCGAAAACCCCTCCAGAATGACCCATCGGCGAATCCGCGAAACTATCGGGATTCGGTATTGCGATGCTCAGCAAATGCAGCCGATTACCGATGCGGTTCGTGACTATCTCCAGACCAATGCGGACATAGACCAAGACCAGATCATCCTGGTCCATTTCGACAGTTTTGGAGCGAGTTCCTTGGACTTTTTTATTTACTGTCTTACCCGCACGCGTGATTGGGCCGAGTACCACCAGGTGAAACATGCCGTGCTGCTGAGGGTGTTGGCCATTATTGAAGAGCACGGTGCGGAGGTGGCTTTCCCCACCCGCACCCTGGAGATTGTGCGCCAGGCGGCGCCGGAGGCCGTATGAGCGATTCTGACCAGCAACGCCTTGAAGACGCACAGCAACGGCTAAGTGACTGTGAGGAACTGGTGTCCTCTGCACAGCTGGCCTCTATTTACGACCGGCTCGCAGCGCAAAGTGCGCAGGATTTACAGGGCTTATCGCCGCTTGTGTTGTGCGTCATGGTGGGAGGTCTGTATGCCACTGCGGAAGTGACCCGGCGCTGGGGCTTCGCCCATGACTTGGGATACTTACATGCCACGCGTTACCGCGGCGCGACCTCTGGTGGCGAACTGCATTGGAAGGCGCCGCCCAGCCATGCAGTGCGCGGCCGGCATGTATTGATCATTGACGATATTCTCGATGAGGGCACCACTTTAGTGGCGATACAAGAGGCGCTCAGGGCGGAGCAGCCGGCATCGGTTCGTACTCTGGTGACCTGCAGCAAGTCTCATCAGCGTAGAGATCCGCGCGCACAAGCCGACTACATCGGTATTGAACTGCCAGACCGTTATCTGCTCGGGGCTGGGATGGATTATCACGAGGCGCATCGTCAGTACGACCGCATCTTGGCACTACCCTAGGAAACAAAGCTATGTTGGGCATCATTGGGGGCACTGGCCTGAATACCTTGCCGGACCTCAGCGAGGTCGAGTCGCTGGAAGTCGACACGCCATGGTCACCGACGCCAGTTGTGGTGACGCGCGGGTCATATTTTGGGAGTCCCGTGGTTTTCCTGCCGCGTCATGGTCTGGGTCATCGTCTTCCACCGCATCGGGTGAACTACCGGGCCAATATTGCGGCCTTGCAAGAGGCAGGGGCTAAGCGGGTTATTGGTATCGCCGCAGTGGGCGGTATCCGCGCCGATATGGAGCCGGCAACTCTTGTACTGCCGCATGATCTGATCGACCTCACCTGGGGGCGCCAGCATAGTTTTTGTGATGCCGAGTCCGACAACGTGATGCATATTGAGTTCGCGCCCCCCTATGACCCGCGCCTCAGACAAGACTTGTCTGCAGCTGCGCAGACCGCTGAGGTAGATGTGATTAGCGATGGTGTCCATGCTGTCACGCAGGGGCCAAGGCTAGAAACGGCGGCCGAAATTGAAATGCTGCGTCGGATGGGAGCCGACATTGTGGGTATGACGGGTATGCCAGAGGCTGCCTTAGCCAAAGAGGCCGAGCTTCCCTATGCCTGTCTGGCCATGGTGGTGAATTGGGCCGCAGGCTTGGGCCATGGGGGAATTCATGATGAGATTGCCGAGTGTATTGATCGCGGGCGGTCTCAAGTGTTGAGAGTACTCGCGGCGGTGGCAGGGTGACCTGCCCTGGCAGGGCAATTGTGCCCTCAGCGCTGCGCTAATGAGCCGGCGCACAGCGGCTCCACTCTTAATAGGCGATATTGATATCCGCCAGGCGGAGTGCAAGGCCGGTGCTTTGCCGGTTTAACACCAGGTCTATACGGATGCGCTCAGCGGCAAACTGAGGGGTCCAATACTGTCCATGAGGTTGATTGGCTTCCGGGCCTAGTTCCAGCATGCCTTTGCGGATGTTGCTGGGGTCGTAAATCTGCAGACGGGCCCCGGGCGGCAGGTGGAACTCTGAGAAATGTAAGCTCAGATTCTGCGACTGTGGACTGCTCAGTTCCCAGCGCAGGCGTTGTCGCCGTTCATCCCAGGCTGTCCACTGCCCAGCTTGGGCCAGGTCGACTTCCACCGAGATAGTGCTGGCATAACCAAACTCACCCTCAGACCCAGGTTGGCGTACGCGGGCAGGTGGCGCATCCAAAGTCAGCACTGGAACCGCAGCCAGGCTGCCCTGCATGGGGGGAGGCTGCGTATTTCCAGCGGTGGGCGCTGTAGACGGGGTGCGGGACGCACAAGCAGCGAGAACTAGGGCGCCAAGCACAGCCACGATTGGCCCACTGTTCATGATTCTGGCTCTAGCAAGGGGCTGGTCTTGGGTTCGGTGATTTGGATCAACATCCCGATCCGTGGATGGTCAAAGTAGTGAAGCTCGTTCAAGCGCACGCGTTTGCGTTCCTGCAATCGATACAGATCTACGGCCTCTGCAGGCCAAACATCGACGGTGGATACAGCTCCGACAGCGGGAGCGGGGCCGGCGTTGCCAAAGGGACTGTTGTATGGAGAAGACGATAGGGATTGGCTGAAATCAGAAGCGGACTGCCAAGCTGCCGATCGGGTGCGCAGTTCTTCGAGGCGCTGGGTATTGCCCACAAATTGACCGATATCGAACTCCACAAAGAGGTAGCGATCGACCCAGGCGCGCACCCAACCATCCACGGCAAAGTGGGTTTGCATCTGACGAGAGAGGCTCTCCTCGTACCATTGGCTACCCATGAGCTGGTCGCCGGACACTGCCAAGGAGGGTTCAACCAGCAGGGGCTCGCCGGCTTGGATCTGCCAGTGAACCGCATCAGCGTTACGCGTTTGCTCAAATTGCAGACTCAATTGATCTAGCACGGTGTAGCCTTCAGCCTCGAGGCGTTGCACTTCCTGGGCTAAGCCGCCTTGCTCGGTCGCGATAAGCCTTGCTGTTCCGTCTTGCTCAGCCTGCGCAGGGTCGACGCGCGTCGCAGGCGGTGGCGTTTGGTAGTCCCATTGCCCTTGATCACGCTTGGTAATCCATGGCGGCTGGGCGAACAACACCATATCGAGTTGGAGTACATCAGCCAGGGCAGGTAGCGGCGATGCCAGCCACATCGCCAGCACCCAAGAGCTTAGACGCGTCATGTGTTGTCCCCCTTGAGCAGAAAATCGAGTATGCCAGTCAGGGCACGCAACCGGGTGTCACGGTCCTCCAGCGGTCGGTTGTAATCCAGCTGTTTATCACCGCTGAGCTTGTAATCTTTGGGCCGACTTTGAATCAGTCTCAACAAGCGGCTGGGGTCCAGCTGGGCATGCTTTCCAAACACAATGCGTATGCCGGCCTTGCCCGCTTCAATGCGTTGTAGACGCAGTGGAGCCGCATGCACCCGGAGGCGTTGGCCATCAAACAAACGCTGGGCCACTTCGGGTAAATCACCAAAGCGGTCCATAATTTCGCTGCGCAGGTCGTCTACCTCAGCATCGGTTGCCGTTTGGCCCAAGCGCTTGTAGAGCGTAAGGCGGGTGTTCACATCACCGATATAGTCTTCAGGGAAGAGGGCAGAACCACCCAGTTCTACTTCAGTTTGTGGAATGTCTTCTAGGGGGCCGTCCAACTCTCCGCGTTTGAGGGCGCGAACCGCTTTGGACAGCATTTCCGCGTAGAGCGTAAAGCCGATGGCGTGGATCTGACCAGACTGTGCAGAGCCGAGTAACTCCCCAGCACCGCGTATTTCCAGATCATGGGTGGATAGTTGGAAGCCGGCGCCCAAGTCGGTCATCTGCGAGATGGCTGTTAAGCGCTGTTCGGCATCATGGGTGAGCAGCTCACTTGGCGGCACCAACAAAAAACAATAGGCGCGGTGGTGGGAGCGCCCCACGCGGCCGCGTAGCTGGTGCAACTGTGCCAAGCCCAAGCGATCGGCTCTATTGATCAAAATAGTATTGGCATTGGGAACATCAATGCCGGACTCAATAATTGTGGTGCACACCAAAATATTGAAGCGGTTGTGGTAGAAGTCGAGCATCACCCGCTCCAACTCCCGCTCATTCATTTGCCCGTGGGCAACGGCGACTCTGGCCTCAGGGTTAATCCGCCGCACCTCGGCGGCTACGCGTTCGATGTCTTCCACGCGGTTATGTAAGAAGTACACCTGGCCCCCACGCCGCAGCTCACGCTGGCAGGCTTCATGGATGCGTGCATCCTCCCACTCCGTGACAAAGGTTTTGATCGCCAGCCGCTTCACGGGCGGGGTCGCAATCACCGACATGTCGCGAATGCCAGCCAGGCTCATGTTGAGGGTACGCGGAATCGGGGTGGCGGTGAGGGTGAGCATATCCACCTCGGACCGCAGGCTTTTTAGTCGCTCTTTGTGACGCACCCCAAAGCGTTGCTCTTCGTCAACGATAACCAGGCCTAAATTCTTGAATCGTATGTCTTTTTGCAACAACCGGTGGGTGCCTACAATGATATCAATGCGGCCATTGTCCAGGTCCTCTAGCAAGCGAGTCTGCTGCTTGCCAGTTTTGAGCCTGGATAAACCTTCGACGCGGATCGGCCAATCGGCAAAGCGATCCATGAAGGTATTGAGGTGTTGCTGAGCGAGTAGGGTTGTTGGTGCGATCAAGCAAACCTGCGTTCCTGCAGCCGCGGCCACAAAGGCGGCGCGCAGGGCAACTTCCGTTTTACCAAAGCCCACATCGCCGCAAACAATACGATCCATCGGATGGGCTTTGGCCAGATCCTCCAGGACCTGCTCAATGGCGCGTGCTTGGTCGTCGGTTTCCGTGAAGGGAAAGCCACTGGCAAAGCGGTGGTAATCCTGCTCTTCGCACACCAGCCGCTGTCCGGGTTGTGCAGCCCGGCGGGCCTGGATTTCGAGCAGTTCCGCGGCGACATCACGCGCCCGCTTCTCCGCCTTCTCCCGGTTTTTAGACCAGCGATCCGTGCGCAGGCGGGTGAGTGGTGGATTGTCGAGGTCGGCTCCGGTGTAGCGGTGGATCTGCTCCAGTCCGGTGACCGGCACATAAATTTTGTCGCCGTCGGCGTATTCCAGGGCCAGGAATTCTTGCTCTATGCCGCCGGCTGTGAGGTGGGTAAGACCTTGATAAATGCCCACCCCATGATCACGGTGCACCACAGCTGCGCCAACTGCCAGGCTAGATAAGTCCTTGAGTAAGGACTCGGCATCCCGGTTGGCGCGTTTGCGTTGGCGAACTGGCGGCCGGCTGCCGTAGAGCTCGCTGTGGGCCACCACGCGCATGCCATTGCCAAGATCGCAGCCGCGTTCTAAGCGGCCCAGGGTGACGCCCAGGCGGGCCTTGTCTTGGCGAAAACTTCCCAGGTCGGAGTAGCGTCGCGGTGTTTGTCCGCGACTATTCAACTCATTTTCGATCTGTTCACGCTGGCTAGCCGTGTTGGCAACAAACAAACAGCGCGCATCATCGGCTAAGGCCACCTCCCAACTGACTTGAGGCACATCGCCGCTGTTGCTCTCAAAGGGCACCTGGGTATAACCAAAGCCGCTGAGCTGATTATCCAAGGTGTCCGGGGCCAAATAGAGTTCGGCTGGATCGAGTACCGGCCTTTCGATGTCGTGTCGCCGCTGTTCGTGACGTTCGCAAATATCGGCCCAGTCTTGAGCAAAGGCGCCAGGACCTGCGGCATCGACGACGCGAATGTGGCGAGGTAGGTAATCGAATAAGTTGGCCGGCTGTGCAAAAAACAACGGCAGCCAGGCTTCAATGCCGCCCGGTGCAATGCCTTTGGAGACATCGTCATAAATGCGACTGCGATGAATGTCACCAGGGAAACGAACTCGGTAGCGCTCCTTGAACTGCGCAATAGCCTCGTCATCCAGGGGCACTTCCCGGGTGGGCAGCAGGCGAATCGCGTCCACCTTGTCAGCCGACCGTTGCGAGTCTGTATCAAACCAGCGCAGCGAATCGATTTCGTCATCGAATAGATCCACCCGCACGGCGCGTTCTGCTCCCATGGGGAAAACGTCGAGAATGGAGCCGCGCACAGCGTACTCCCCGTGTCCGCTCACTTCCGGTACCCGCGCGTAGCCGGCTTGTGCTAAGCGTTTGAGCTCTGCTTCTAGGTCTAGACGTGCGCCGACCTCCCACACAAAGCTGCGTGACTGCAGATAGTCCTTTGAGGGCAGGCGTGAGCGCAGGCCATAGGGTGTGGTGATCACGATGCCGCTGCGAATCTGCGGCAATTGACTGAGCAGCCCCAGCCGGTCGGATATGAGGTCGGGATGCGGCGAATACAGATCATAAGGCAGCGTTTCGGGGTCACAAAAGTGATAAACGCTGAGTTGGTCCTGGGCATAGAACCGCAGAGCATGCTCTAGGCGCCAGGCTTGCTGTTCATCCGGCGCGATGAGTAATACGGGACCGCTGCCAGACTGGGCGGCGGCAACTAAGGCCGCCGGGAAATTACCTGCATCCAGCTGTGGCCAGTTGAGTTTGGTTCCTGCGTCTTCGGCCAGACTCAGCGCAGCCCAGGGCGCCCCGGTCATGCATTAGGCGCCTGAGCGGCGCGTGTCATGCGGGCCTCACAGGCCTGGCGAGACATATTCACATCATCGATAAAGCGGGCTAACTCGTGCATACGTAGGGCTTGAGGGTCATCGACTAAGGCATCTTCAGGTTTGGGCTGAAAAGTCATCAGCCCCATGTTGGCGTCTAGCGCGTGGGTATCACCGAGCAGGTCGACCTCGGTGAGTGTTGTCTTGGCACCGTGGATCATGTGGCTGCGATGATCGATGCTGGGACGCTGGTTCAACTGAGTCAGCGGCGCGGCATAAGCTGTGCGTTCGTGATCAGTATTCTGTTCCAGTATCAGTATCACTGAGGATCCTTAGGCAGGGGAGTCGGGCAGCCTGCTATTTTAGGTTACCTTGCTGTTTCGGCGACGAAACCGCTGTAGCTGATGTTGGTTTGGCCAGAGCTGACAGGGGGCGGCGATGGCAAAGGAATTGCAACATGACGGTTTTTCTACGTCTTAAGTCAGAGGTCTGACATGGACATTGCAGTAACAGCCTGGTGGCAACCTTGGATGGAGCCCGTGCTGGCAGCGTTTATGGCAGCTTTGGCTGCCTTAGTTGTGTGGGGGTGCGTACGCCCTTCTACCTCCGATGCAAGCGAGCCAGGCACAGCCAAGCCAGCAGATGAGCTTTCAGAAAGCCTATCCCTTCAACAAGCGCAGCCTTTACGCGCCGAAGTGGCAGAACTGCGCGCCAGCATCGGTGCGCTGGAAGCGCGTATGCAGGCCATGAAGCAGCGTCAGGAGCTGCAATTGCAAATGACGGCGGTGAGCAGCTCGAATACCATTACCGCAGACGGTATGACGACTGAAGATGTCATTGTTTTGGCTCGCCAGGGTTGGTCAGCCAAGGAGCTGGCGCGTGTGGCTGGCTTAAGTCACGCGGAGGCCGAGCTTCTCACCCGGCTGCATGGCCAAGCCCAAGAACAATCACCGGGTTCTAAGAACGTGAGTTAAATCTATGTGTGCCTGGTCGGGGTGATGTCATCCCGTTTTGTTGCGCCAGTGTTGGGTCTAGAACCATTCAAACTCTGGCGAAGTCTCGCTGGCCACTACCGCCACCGAACTGCCCGTGCGCGTTGTAGGTGCTGTCAGGGTTCATCTGCGACATCCGATTCCGAACCTCTGCGCGCCGCTGATCGATATGTCCACCATTGCGCAGGTTGAGCTGTTGGCAGCGCTGTAACAAGTCGAGGGTGTCAGCGTCCATGAGCATGGACATGTCATGACCCTGGGTGAAGAGGCTGAGTTGTTGGCAAAGCGCATCTTTACGCTCGATGACGGGGTGCAAATCCGTCGCGGACTCTGTATCCAAAACGACTTGTTCTTCCTCCAGGGTGTGCAAGAGCTGCTGGAGTAGTGGACGAAGATCATCTGCGTTGGTGCTCACAGTGTCCGGTGTCATGGGATTATCCTTGCAGTTGAGATTCAAAGCTGAGCATTCCCTCAGCGATGGCGTCGGCGTCCACGGCGTAGTCCCCGCTGGCGATTTGTGCGCGCAGCTCGGCGATGCGATCCATATTGGTATCGGGGGCATTACGGACTAGCTGCATCAAGTCAGCGCTACGCAGCTGTACCTGATCCTGAGTCTGGGCTGGGCTGCTCGCGGCGGTGGTTGTGTTGCCAGGTTTCGCGGGATCGGAGCGCACGGTTTCGTTCACTCCTACGGTGCTTTTTGGCAGGCTGCCGCCGACGTCATATCGCGTGTTCATCGTGGTATCCATATCAGCTCTGCTTAGTGTATCGGCCGCTGTCGCCGAAACTTAAGGGGTATGAGGAAAGTTTTTTCATGGCACGCGGACCAAACCCGGCTCCTGCACCCGGCCTTCAACCAGTCGGCCCGAGCGAGGATTGCGTACGACCACCCAGTGGCCCACCGCAGCATCGCTTTCGGCAATGCCCTGAGTTTCGATATGTAGGCCGCCGCGTGCCACCAGCAAGCGCACCTGCTGTCCACGCTGTACGTCGCGGCCGCCACCGAGATGACTGTCTCGAAGTGCAAGGCCGGCAGGCAAAGCCTGTTTGGCCTCGCGGCCGATGGCCATATTCACAGCGCCAATAAAGCCTAAGGGCATGCTGGCAGCAGGTCGCTGTTCCACGCGCAGGTCCTGCGTCGTCAGAACCTGGCCTCGGCTAATGGGTCTGGCAAGCACCACCATGTTGACCTCGCGGGTGATTTGGGTGGGTACATATAAGGTCCAGCCCTGAGGGCATTGCACTCCTACGGTACGCCGATTGCCGGGGCGCACACCTGGCGGATCAAAAGCACGCAGCGGCTCCGCGCAGAGCGGCATGCGCAGACCACCATTTAGGGTGGGTGTGCTGATCGCGACCTCGGCGTTGGGGTATGCAGCCTGTATGTGCCTACGGATGGCGTCTCGAACGCGCTCCGGCTGCTCATAGCTGGCAGCACTAGCGGCGGTGGCTAGCAAACCCAGGCAAAGAGCAGCAGAGGAGGACACATTCCATTTCATAGTGGCCGAACGTGCAATACCAATGCCGCGGCGTGAGCCTTGCAGGCGGTCGGCGCATCGTTCGATTTATGGAGTACTTCCTGGTGAGTCATCCATCAAGTTTGCTGTCGCGCATTGACGATAGCACTCGCCTGGCCGGTCATAACCGCCTCGCCCTGCTGCTGTTCGAGTTGGGTGATGAGGTTTTGTACGGCATCAACGTTTTTAAAGTACGCGAGGTGCTCACCACGCCCGAGATTCGGCCGATGCCCAAATCTCATCCGGTGGTGGCAGGAGTGATTCGGGTGCGCGAACAAAATGTCATGGTGCTCAAGCTGGGCGCGGCATTGGGTTTGCCAGGCAATCTACCGGCTACCACCTCCATACTCACAGAGTTCAATCGCACCACGCAGGGGCTATTGGTCTCCAGGGTGGATCGCATTATTCACAAGTCCGTGGAAGAGGTGCTGCCGCCCCCGAACCTGGATGGCCAGCGCGACGGATTCCTGACAGCCGTGACTCGGCATGAAGGCCGCATCGTTGAGATTATCGATGTAGAACATGTGCTGTCATTGGTCTCCGGTCCTGCGCCAGAGCTCTCTGAGGATGTGGTCCAAGCCGTTCCGCAGCAAGTGATCCAGAACAAGACGGTATTGGTCGCCGACGATTCACGCACCGCGCGAGCGCAGATTGTGCGCACATTGGATGCCTTGGGCTTGGAGTCTTTGGTGGTCAATGATGGCCGTGCTGCCTTGCGCGCTCTGCAAGCGGCTGCGGAGAGTGGGCCCGCTACGGATGTTTTTGCCATGGTCATTTCAGACATCGAAATGCCAGACATGGATGGATATCACCTCACCAGTGAAATTCGTAAAGATCCGCGGCTTCGCGATTTGCCTGTGGTTCTGCATACCTCTTTATCGGGCATGTTCAACGCGGCGCTCGTACGCCGCGTGGGTGCGGATCGTTTCGTGCCCAAATTCCACCCGGATGATTTAGCAAGAGCCGTCACCCAAACCTTATCTGTGCTGCATGCGACTGATGGCACGGCGCTTGCCCCTGACGGAACACAGTCCTGATTTGGAGGGCCGACATGGCTCAATCAGATCCTCTTTTTGGCGCCGCCGCTCCTGCACTTAAAGTGCATGGTCAGCGTCTAGGCGTGATTGCCGGCAACATCGCGAATGCTGACACCCCTGGGTTTAAAGCTCGCGATGTGAATTTCAAGGACGTGCTTAAAGGTGTCGGAGATTCGCCGCTACCCATGGCGCGGTCGCATGCCGGGCATGTGGGTGACGCAACTATGACACAAGCGGCTCCGACCCAATGGCGCATCCCTACCCAGCCTAGCGCCGATGGCAATACGGTTGAAACCCCAGTCGAGCAAGCCGCGTATGCCGATGCCCTCATGCGTTATCAGGCGGCGCTGCGCTTCATCGACGGACGCATGGCGTCGCTGAACCTCGCCATCCGCGGGAGCTAAAAATGGCCTCATTTTCTACATTGGAATTGGCCGGTCGCGCTCTGGCAGCCCAGTCTACTCGCCTGAACACGGTGGCCTCGAACCTGGCTAACGCAGACAGCGTGGCCGGAAGCCCGGATGAAGTCTACAAACCCCGCTACGCCGTTTTTAAAGCGGTGCTGATGGAGTCGGGCTTGCCCGGCGTGGCGGTGGATGAAATTCGCGAGTCCGAAGCGCCTGCGCAGGCACGCTACCAGCCCGGACATCCTCTGGCCGATGAGCAGGGTTATGTCTATGCCCCGGCGGTGGACGTGGTGGAGTCCATGGCGGACATGATCTCCGCTTCGCGTTCTTATCAGAGCAGCCTTGAACTTATGAACACCACCAAGGATTTGATGGTGCGTACTTTGGAGACCGGACGTGGCTGATATTCAAGCAATACAAGCCGCCGTGGGAGCGGGCGCGAGTACCGGAACTAGCCGCTCTGGCGGCGTAGAAGAGCAGTCCTTAGGCCAGGACGACTTTTTACAGCTGATGATTGCGCAGCTGCAGAATCAAGACCCCTTCAAGCCCATGGAAAATGGCGAGTTCTTGGGCCAGATGGCGCAGTTCTCCACCGTGAACGGGATTACGGAGCTGCAGGCTAGCGTCGAATCTATGGTGTCTTCTTTAGGGGCCAACCAATTACTCGACGCCGCATCTCTTATCGGCCGCGAAGTCTTAAGCATGAGGGCTAGTTACTCCGGAGCTGCCCAAACGGTGGCAGTCGAGCTTCCCAACGGTGGCCCTCTGCAAGTTCGGATTCAATCCTCTGACGGCAGCTTGGCCGAGGTTCTGGATCTGGGTTCGCGCAGTGCCGGCATGGTGGATGTGGCGCTACCTGAACTGCCGCCGGGGAACTACCAAGTTCAAGCAGTGCTCGGGGCAGGCGCCGCGTCACAAACACTCGACGTCTTGATGGCTGACCGCATTCAAGGGGTCACGCTGGCTGCCGGTGGTGGTCAGGCTCAACTTCAACTTGCCAATGGACAGGAACTCGCTCTGCGCGATGTCCGCCATATTCGTCAGGAGAACTAATTATGTCTTTCCGTATCGCTTTGTCGGGCATGAATGCTGCGACCTCAGATCTGAATGTGATCTCGAACAACATCGCCAATGCCAACACCAATGGTTTCAAAGGCTCACGTTCAACATTTGCTGACCTCATTACGACTTCGGGTCAATCGCTCACTGCTGAGGCAAGCGGTGGCGGTGTGGCCATTGGCTCTGCGCGTCAGGATTTCACGCAGGGAACAATCCAGTTCACTGATAACTCTCTAGACCTGGCCATCAGCGGTGCTGGTTTTTTCACTCTGAATCGGGACGGCTCTGAGGTGTATACCCGAGATGGATCCTTTCAGGTCGACAATGAGGGTCGCATCGTGACGGCTTTTGGTGATCGGCTGCAGGGTTTTGCACCGCTGGCTGGGGGTGGTTTTAACACGGCAGAGCTGGCTGATTTGCAAATCTCGACTCAGGAAAGTCCGCCGCAGGCAACCGGCGAGATCGAGTCCGTGTTTAATCTGCCTGCCGATGCCACTGCGCCCCCCGTAGCGACCTTTGATCCAGCTGATCCAGATAGCTATAACCATGCGACGTCGATCACGATTTATAACTCGTTGGGCGCTCCTTCTTCGGCGACCCTGTACTTGAGCAAGACCGCCACCGATAACGAATGGACCCTGAACATTGCAGTTGACGGCACAGACGTGGGGTCACCAACCACCCTGACATTTGACGGCAGTGGTCTCTTGACAGCCCCCGCCACGGGCGAGGTCAACCTCACTGGCTTAACCGTTGGCGTTGGGGCAGATCCGCAGGACATCACCCTCGACCTCACCGGGCTGACTCAGTTTGGCTCCGAGTTCGCCGTGAGTGATCTTGCTCAGGATGGCTTTACCAATGGCCAGCTGAATCGGGTGGAGTTTTCCAGTAACGGCACCCTGCAAGCGCGTTATAACAATGGTCAATTGATTGACCTGGGCCAAGTGGCCTTGAGCAGTTTCCGAAACCTGAATGGTCTGCAGCCCCAAGGTGAAAACGCCTGGTCTGCGACGGCCGACTCTGGGCAGGTTCGTCGCGGCGCTGCGGGCACCGGTGACTTCGGCAACCTGCGTGCCGGAGCTATCGAAACCTCGAATGTGGATCTCACCGCTGAGTTGGTCAATATCATCACCGCACAACGCAGCTTCCAGGCCAATGCTCAGGTGGTGACGACCGCCGATCAGATCACTCAGGCTGCACTGAACCTGCGGTAATTCTGAGTAGCCTGCGATGGACCGTCTCCTCTACGTCGCCATGAACGGTGCTAGCCGAGCCCTGCAAGCGCAGGGCAAGGTGAGCCATAACTTGGCGAATGCGAATACGCCCGGCTTTAAGGCAGCACTGAACCAGACCGAGGCCACCAATGTGGATGGGCCCGGCTGGCAAAGCCGGGTCCATGCCAGTGCAGCAGAGGGGGGTTACGACGCCCTGCCTGGCGCTGTTAAAACCACCGGTCGAAGTCTGGATATCGCCTTGCAGCCAGGGACCTGGCTAGCGGTAGAGGCTGCCGATGGCAGCACGGCCTATACCCGTGCCGGCAACCTACAAATCGACGTGAATGGGCGCTTGCAAACCGCCTCGGGAAACGCGGTGCTCGGCGGTGGTGGAGCGATTGGTGTGCCCCCTGCAGAGTCCATCAGTATCGGCCGCGATGGCACTTTCTCGATTATTCCCTTGGGCGTTGGCGGCGGCGTTAATGCGGAGATTGATCGCATTCGGGTGGTGCAGGAACCCGATGCCGGGATGCTTCGTGGCACGGACGGCTTGTTTCGACCACGCGATACCGAGCAGGAATTAGCGCCAGCGGGCGACGACGCCATTCTCAGTGGAGCCCTGGAGCAGTCCAATGTGAATCCGGCCTCTGCACTGGTTTCCATGATTGAGCAGCAGCGCCGCTTTGAAACCCAGATTCAACTGATGAAGAAGGCGGATGAACACGCGCAGCGCACCGCCGAACTCCTGCGGATGCGCTAAGTGAGAGGAGAGAAGGATGAATAACTCGTTATGGGTGGCCAAAACTGGGCTAGATGCACAGCAAACACGCATGAGCGTCATTGCCAATAACCTAGCCAATGTGAACACCACCGGCTTTAAAAAAAGCAATGCTGTCTTCGAAGATCTGATCTATCAGAACCTGCGTCAAGCTGGGGGACAAACCTCGCAGCAAACGCGCTCTGCAACAGGTTTGGAAATTGGCACGGGCTCGCGCCTCGTGGCCACCGAACGTGACTTCACCCAAGGCACACTATCGCAAACCGACAATGCGCTAGATGTGGCCATCAACGGTCGCGGATTCTTGCAAATTCTGCTGCCGGATGGGACCCAGGCCTACACCCGCGACGGCTCTTTGCAACTTGATGCTGAGGGTAATTTGGTCACTGCCGGCGGCTATGCCGTGTTACCGGGCATCAATGTGCCCATCGAAGCGCAGTCATTAATTATTGGCCAGGACGGCGTGGTGTCTGTGCAAACGCCCGGCGCGGCCGCTCCTCAGGAGGTTGGCAACCTCACCTTGGCCGATTTTGTGAACCCAGGCGGTTTGGCGGCGCGGGGTGAAAACCTGCTTTTGGAAACCGCAGCCAGTGGGCCTGCACAGATTGGCGCTCCTGGCGCCAATGGCTTGGGCACAGTGCGACAGGGCGCCTTGGAGAGCTCCAATGTGAATGTGGTGGAGGAGCTGGTGGACATGATTGAGACCCAGCGTGCCTATGAGCTGAACTCTAAAGCCATCGAAACCAGCGACCAGATGTTGTCCTATGTCAACAACAACCTCTGATAACTCAAAGCCGGATCGGGGCATCTGGCTGCCGGTCCTATACCTGGGCACCTTATGGCTCTTCGGTGGTTGCGCCAGTACGCGTCAACCTGAGCCTGAACCCCTTCCGGAACCGGTCTACCCGGTGCAGCAGCCCATTGCCAATGGCTCTTTATTTAACCCAAACCGGGGCTCGGGTCTGTTTTCCGATCAACGCGCACGCAATGTGGGTGATGTGCTCACCATTTTGTTGGAAGAGCAGACGACAGCGCGTAAATCAGCCTCTACCTCTACCGGGAAGTCGCAGAGCGTGAGTTTGTCGGCGCCGAACCTTTTTGGCCGCGTTCCTACTACCGATGGCCTCAGTGCCGAAGTGAGCGGCGAGCGTGAATTTGAAGGGAGCGGAAACAGTCAGCAGAGTAATCAGCTACAAGGCGAGCTATCGGTACGCGTGATAAAGGTGCTACCTGGTGGAACGCTTTCGGTGGCTGGTGAGAAGCGTCTGCGCTTGAATCAGGGCACCGAATATTTACGCCTCACTGGCTTGGTTCGGCCCCAAGATATTGCAGCGAACAACACCGTGCCTTCATCGCGGGTCGCCGATGCCCATATTGATTACTCCGGTCGTGGCGCGGTGGCTGATGCCAACGCCCAGGGTTGGTTAGCGCGCTTTTTCTCCTCTCCACTCTGGCCTTTTTAGGAGCCTTAGTCATGTGGCGAATTGCATCATTGTTGGTTCTGGCAGCTTTGCTGGTCGTAGGACCCGCCCAAGCCGAACGAATCAAGGATTTAGCCTCCGTAGCAGGAGTTCGCTCTAACGCCCTCGTGGGTTACGGCTTGGTGGTGGGCTTAGATGGATCGGGGGACCGCACCAATCAGACACCATTCACAAACCAAAGCCTGACCAGCATGTTGCAAGAGCTGGGAGTGACCTTGCCGCAGGGCTTGAATCTGCAGCTTAATAACATTGCAGCGGTGGCGCTTCATGCCGAGCTCCCAGCCTTCGCCAAGCCCGGCCAAAAGATTGACGTCACGGTGTCTTCCTTCGGTAATGCGCGTAGTCTGCGTGGTGGCAGTTTGCTGATGTCGCCACTGCGCGGGGCCGACGGCGAGATTTACGCCTTGGCCCAGGGCAGCTTGGTGGTTGGCGGCTTCGGCGTTGAGGGGCGCGACGGATCACGCGTGTCTTTGAATGTGCCGTCCACCGGCCGTATTCCTAACGGCGCTATGGTGGAAAAATCCCCGCCCAACGCACTGATGCAAGATGACATGGTGCACCTGAACCTGCACCAGGGCGACTTCCGCACTTCGCAGCGCATTGTGCGCGCCATTAACAATACCTTGGGGCCTGGTCTGGCCAGTGCGGTGGACGCTGTTACGGTGGCGGTGTCTGGGCCCAAAAGCGCCGATCAAATGGTGGCCTTCATTGCGGCCCTGGAAGATATTGAAGTTGCGCCAGGGCAGGGACCCGCGCGGGTTGTGGTCAATTCTCGCACGGGTACCGTGGTGATTGGTCAGAGCGTGAAGGTATACCCCGCAGCGGTGACGCATGGCTCTTTGTCTGTGACCATCCGCGAACGCTTTGATGTGGATCAGCCCAATGCCTTGGGCCAGGGTCAAACCGTGGTAACTCCGCGCACCGATATTGCGGTGGAGGAGGGCGATGGCCGCATGTTCGTGCTTGAAGGCGGCACGACATTGGATTCCATCGTGCGCGCGGTCAATAGCGTAGGAGCGGCTCCTGGGGATCTCGTCGCTATTTTGGAAGCGCTCAAGCAGGCCGGCGCATTACGCGCCGAATTGGTTGTGATCTGACCCCGCTAAATTATGCATATCGATCGTTATTCACAGCGCGGCGGCAATGAAGCTTGAGGCCAGTCATGCTGGGTTAGCCCTTAAGTCGGCTAGCAACCCCGCAGCGCTGGCAAAGCCTACGGAGCCAGTGGCCGACATCGCTCGAGAGTTTGAAGCCCTCTTTATCAAAACTTTATTAGACGAGGCCTTACCGGAGGATTTTGCCGGCATGGGTGGTAGTGGTCAGGCCGAACAAGTTCGTGGATTGTGGGTACGCGAGTTGGCGGATAGTTTGGCGGCTGGTCGGGGCCTGGGGGTGGCGCAGATGCTTCAACCGGCTTTGTCCCAGGCCACAGGAGCATCGTCCTCTAAGGCCGAGTTCGGTCTGAATCAGGACCTGCGGCGTGAGCAAGTGGGCCTTCAGCCACCTATGCGGGCAGCCTTGAATGTCACCACAACGATGGCGCTAGCCGAATACACGCAGCAGAGTGATGCTGCTATTGGGTCGCCCCAAGATTTTGTACAGAAGTTGCACCCCATCATTGCTCCGGCTGCCCATGCTTTGGGGGTGTCTCCTCGTATCTTGCTGGCTCAAGCCGCGCTAGAGACGGGGTGGGGGCAGCACATGCCAACGCAACAACCTGGCCAGAGCAGCCATAACCTCTTCGGTGTCAAAAGCCATGACCGTTGGGCTGGAGCCTCCGTCCAGGCCACAACTCAGGAGTATGAGAACGGGCAGATGCGCAGCGAACAGGCCGAATTTCGTGGTTATCAAAGCTTCGCGGAGGCCGTGGCCGATTATGTGCATTTCGTGCGTGCGCAGCCCCGGTATGCCCAAGCATTGGAGCATGGTGGCTCTGATCGCGCCTACATTGAGGGCTTGGCCAAGGCCGGCTACGCCACAGATCCAGATTACGCGGCACGCGTATTGCAAGTTGCAGATTCTCCATGGCTCGCAGATTTGAGCCGGAAGGAATCTGCCGATGACGCAACTCTTTGATATCGGTCGGTCGGCACTGTCGACCTACCAAGCGGCGCTGACCACAGTCAGTCGTAACGTCGCCAATGCGAATGCTCCGGGGTATGCCCGGCAATCTGTGAATATAGGCCAACTCGCTGGTGGCTCTGGCGTTGATGTTGTGTCTTTGACGCGTGATGCCGACAATTCGGCGCTGAGTGCTGCCCGCGAGGCAACCGCCCAGCGGGCGCAAATTGAAGTTCGCGCCACCACGCTGAGCCGACTAGACACGCAAGTGTCGGATCCGGCCACAAACTTGGCCACACCGCTGCAGGATTTACAACAGTCGCTGAGTGCGTTGACCATCCAGCCAACGGATATCCCCACCCGCCAGTCCGTTCTGGCGGCTTTGGAGCAGTTCTCCTCCCGTGTCGCCGGGCTCGATGCGACCTTTGCGGCGGAAGAACAAGACAACATCCGCAGTTTGCAAACTCAGGTTCAGTTAGCCCAAGACCAGCTTGATCAATTGGCCGTTGTACAAGGGCAGCTCGATACTGGCGGCGCTCTGGATGCTGGCCGGGCCACACTGCTAGATCAACGTGATGTGTTGCTGCAGGATCTCTCCCAGACCCTGGGCATTGAAGCACAGGTGGGTCGGAACGATAGCTTGCAACTGGGCTTGGCCAATGGCCAGCCTTTGCTCCAAGCCGGGCAGCCCGTGGACTTTGGCTTGGCACGTGACGAGTCTGGACAACTGCAGCTGACGGTGGACGGCGTGGTGCAGCCTCCACGTGTGGTGGGCGGCGAAATCCGTGGCTACTTAGACCTACTGCAAAACGATCTTCCTGCCGCGCGTGACAGCTTGGGTCAGCTTGCCGCCGGTGTCGCCATCACGCTGAATGACTTTCAGGCTGCTGGTGTTGGCTTGGATGGTAACCCAGGCCCTGCCTTGTTTAGCGTTCCCGAGGCTGTGGTTACCGACGGAGCGGCGAACACCGGTACGGCAGTGTTCAGCGCAAGTATTGATGATGTCAGCCAGATTCCTGCACAACGCTTTGAACTCAGCTTCGACGCTGGTTCCTATAGTGCCCGTGATGCTGACGGCAACGCATTGACGGTAAGCGGTACCGGCAGTATTGCGGACCCGCTACTGGTCTCAGGTATTGCTCTGAGCTTGGCGGGTACGCCCGCCAATGGAGATCGATTTGTGATCCAGCCTGCTGCTGCGTCCAGTATCGAAAGTCTGAATGTAGACGCGCAGGATCTGTCGGTTGCGGCGGCGGGGAGTCCAGCCAATAGCGGTGATAACACCAATCTACTGGCGTTGCAGCAAAACATTTCCGGCCCACTTCTCAACGGTGGCCAGGATGATGTGGGCACGGCCACTAACTTGTGGATTGCGCGCACTGGCCAGTCTGCAGCCAGTGCGAATCTAAGCTTGGATAGCAGCCGGGCAGCCGAGAACTTCGCCTTGGATCGCCGAGATTCTATCCAAGGCGTGAACTTGGACGAAGAGGCTGCCGATTTACTCCGCTACGAGCAGGCCTATCAGGCCGCAGCGCAGGTTATTGCCACTGCCGGTTCGCTATTCGACACTATTTTGTCTGCGGTTCGCCGCTAGGAGGTCATCTCAATGACCATGCGTATCACCAGCAACATGATCCAACGCCAGGTTCTTGGTGCCTTGCAGCGGGGTGGTGAAGCGCAGTTCGGGGCGCAAAAAGCGCTTTCCTCCGGACTACGCTTTGAGCACGCCAGAGAAGACCCACGCGCCGCCGCAACCGTGCTTGCTCAACAAACTCGTCTGTCTGAGTTGCAGGGACAACTGCAAGGGGCAGATGTCATTGAGTCACGCCTGGCCAATGCAGAATCCCGGTTGGGAGGTTTGACTGATGTGCTGCAGGCTTTCAGAGAGACCTTGGTTCAAGGCCAGAATGCGACACTTAATGCGGAAGATCGAGCAATCCTGGCGGCGGAGTTGCGTGGCCTGTCCGAAACCTATGTTGGCCTAGCCAATAGCCGCGACGTGGAAGGTCGGCCTTTATTCTCCGGTACCGGCGATGCTTTGCCTTTTGCGGGTGCGCCGGGGAGCTATGTACTGAATCCGCCATTGGCCCCGGCACAGGTTCAGCTCGGATCAGCCGGCGTGTTTAACCTGAACGTTGATGCCCAAGCTCTTTTTGTCGATGCAGCTGGAACCACAGATATGGCTGCAGTATTTGAAAGCCTGGCCGTGGAAGTTGAAGCGAACCCCACTGACGATGTCGGGCGGGCGGCTAGGCGAGATGCCTTGGACCAGGGCATCCTCGAGATAGACGCAGCCATCGATAAAGTCGTGGGACTGCGTAGCCGCCTAGGGAACGATCTGAATCGCTTGGATTCTTTCCGTGACAGTGCGAGTTTGCGTCAGATCGAGCTGCAGTCGGACATTAGCCGCCTTCAAGATGCAGATGTCGCCGAGGAGGCCACACGCCTTGCGCAGGAAAGTGCCAGCCTTGAAGCCGCGCGCGCGGTGTTCCAGCGCTTGAGCCAGCAGAGCCTCTTTAACTATTTGCGCTGACGCTGAAGGCGGGGGCAAGCATGGCCCCGTGCGGTACTGGGACTATCGGCAGGGTGCTACTGCCTGACGGCTACGCTATTAATGATGCGCCCGCTGTGCGCTCTTCTCCCAGATAACTCCTCTCCCAGATAACGCCCGAGGAATCGGCTTCGCCAAAGAACCGTTGTTGGCATAAAAAAGTGCTCAAACGGGCTTAAGTTTTGCTGAGCGAGGTCGATAACTAAGGGGAACGCAGCGAATGCTCCGACATGACACTGCGATACCTCATTCGTTCATTCCAAGGTGGGAATCGTGCAAGTTATCAATACCAACATCAGTGCCCTCCAGGTACAAAAAGATCTTTCTAAGACTGCCGCAAGTTTGGCGACGTCCATTGAAAGGCTGTCGACTGGTTTGCGTATTAACAGCGCCAAAGATGATGCGGCCGGGCTTGCTATTGCCACCCGTTTCACAACCCAAATTCGCGGCGAAACTCAAGCCATTCGTAATGCAAACGATGGCATCTCCCTGGCCCAAACGGCTGAGGGCGCCTTAGATGAAGTCACCAATAACTTGCAGCGGATTCGCGAGTTGGCCGTGCAGTCCTCTAACGCGACGAATTCCAATTCCGATCGCTTGGCCCTGCAGCAAGAAGTGAGTCAGCTGCTCTCGGAGATCAATAGCATTGCCGACAAGACCTCCTTCAACGGTGTAAAGCTACTCGACGGCTCTTTTAGCGGTGCCATCTTCCAAATTGGTGATGACGCAGGCGAGGGCCTCACGGTATCGAGTATTGCGGATGCCAACACAGCAGCCTTGGGCTCGGTGTCGACCAATAACGACGCTGGATTGACGGTGGCCGCATCCACGCTGACAAACTTTGGCACAGCCATCGCCGCCGGGGGCGTCACCATTAACGGTGTGGATATTGGGGCAATCAGCGCCGCAGGAAGCACAGCCGAACGTGCGGGCCAGCTTGTGGATGCGATTAATGAGGTGTCCCAGCAAACGGGTGTGGGTGCCAGCTACGACCCTGCAACGGGGGACTTGACCCTCAACTCGGATACCACTGTGACGGTGGCAGGAACACTCGATGACGCGACACTGTCCGGTTTTGCTAATGCGGCTATCGGGAGTGCAACCACGCAAACCGGTATAGACACATTAACGGTTGCCAACTATGCCGGCGCGCAAACGGCGATGGGATTGATTGATTCGGCGCTTGAGACAATCAATAACACCCGCGCCAACTTAGGCGCTGTTCAGTCCCGCTTTGAGTCCACGATATCCAGTCTGCAGTCCAGCGTGGAGAACTTAAGTGCCGCCCGCTCAAGAATTCAGGACGCCGATTTTGCAGCCGAGACGGCTGAGCTCACCCGCACTCAGATTCTGCAGCAGGCCGGCGTGTCGATGCTGGCGCAGGCGAACGCGGCCCCGCAAAGCGTGCTGAGCTTACTGCAATAAGTTTGGCGGCGGCTGCACCAGCTGCCGCGACTCGTCTTAAAACGGCTTTCAGGCTTTCCTGAGAGCCGTTTTTCTATGCAGCTTTGTCGCGTGGTTCAGGGTGAAGAAGGGAGGCTCTGAAGGACGATGAGCGTGGCAGGTGTCTTGCATCCTGCCAGAGGTAAGACGCAGAAAAATTTTCTTACAAATAGGCCCTCAAGTTTTCCTAATGGTGGCCGATAACCAATACGGAACCTGAAGGACCAAGCTTTCCGACAGTGTTTCCAGGACCATCCATCCCGAGGAAAAATCATGCAAGTTATTAATACCAACGTCAGTTCGCTGCAAGTGCAGCGAAATCTGTCGCAAACCTCGAGCAGCCTGGCGACCTCCATTGAGCGTCTGTCCACAGGTTTGCGAATCAATAGCGCAAAGGACGATGCTGCCGGTTTGGCGATCTCCACGCGTTTCACCACCCAAATCCAGGGCCAAAATCAGGCTATCCGGAATGCCAACGACGGTATTTCTCTGGCTCAAACAGCTGAAGGTGCACTCGACGAAGTGACCAACAACCTGCAGCGGATTCGGGAACTCGCCGTGCAGTCCTCCAATGCCACCAACTCCAGTTCAGACCGTACGGCTCTGCAACAGGAAGTGGGTCAGCTGCTCTCGGAAATTAACCGGGTTGCCGACGCTACAACCTTCAACGGTGTGAATCTGCTCGATGGCTCCTTTACCGGAGCGATCTTCCAGATTGGCGCTAATGCGGGTGAGAACATCACCGTTTCGTCCATTACGGATGTGAATACGGCGGCTCTGGGAAGCGTGTCCACCAACAACGATGCTGGCTTGACGGTTGCTGCTTCAACGCTGACCAACTTTGGCACGGCCATCGCTGCCGGGGGCGTCACCATTAACGGTGTGGATATTGGGGCAATCAGCGCCGCAGGAAGCACCGCTGAGCGTGCCGGTCAGCTTGTAGACGCCATCAATGAGGTGTCTCAGCAAACGGGTGTGGGTGCTAGCTATGACGCTGCCACCGGCGACCTGACCTTGAACTCCGACACCACGGTGACGGTAGCAGGGACGCTGGATGACGCCACGCTCTCGGGTTTTGCCAACGCTGCCATTGGCTCGGCGACCACTCAAACAGGTATAGACACGCTCACCGTGGCCAACTATGCCGGGGCCCAAACCGCGCTCGGTTTGATCGACTCCGCTCTGGATACGATCAACAGCACACGCGCAACCTTGGGCGCTGTTCAGTCTCGCTTCGAGTCCACGGTTGCGAACCTGCAGTCCAGTGTTGAGAACCTGAGCGCTTCGCGTTCACGGATTCAGGATGCTGACTTTGCTGCAGAAACGGCCGAGCTTACTCGGACGCAGATCCTGCAACAGGCTGGTACGGCCATGTTGGCTCAGGCCAATGCGGCTCCACAGAGCGTGCTTAGCCTACTGGGCTAAGTGGGTCGCCACCACGCAATGGATGACCTCGGCCCTTGGGCCGAGGTCCTTTTGGCGAGGAGGGTAATATGGAAATCAACAACGTTTCGAATGTGGTGCAGAACGCTTCAGCAAATGCTGAGGCGGTTCAACGTATGCGACCTGTGCCACCGGTACAGCCGCCAGCTCGCGTCGATAATGATGGGCTGAGTGGTTCAAACACGCGTTCCGGAAGCGCTCAGGCGATGCCGCAAACAGCGATGAGTAGTGGCGATCTGGAGTTTCGCCTGGATGAAGGCACCGACCGCATGGTGGTCTCAATCTTTGATAACCAGGGCGAATTGGTGCGGCAAATCCCTGCAGAAGTCGTTCTGCGGCTCGCAGAGCGTATTGACCAAATCCTGACTGAGAGGAGTTTCGGCCTGGATAGGGAAGCCTAAGGAGGCTGATCACATGAGCGGAACTATCAGTTCAGCGGGCATCGGCTCTGGCCTGGACGTCAACGGTTTAGTCACGCAGCTGGTCGCAGCCGAGCGCGCCCCCGCGGCTGCTCGAATCTCTCGCCAAGAGTCCACAACGCGAACGGAGATCTCCGCATTTGGGCAGCTTCGCAGCAGCTTGGCGAACTTCCAAACCGCGCTGACAACGGCGGGTAGCCTAGAAACCACTGAGGCTAGAAGCTTTAGTCTGAGCCAGGAAGATTTCCTGGATCTTAGCGTTGAGCCAGACGCTGCCTTGGGTAGCTACGACATTATTGTGGAGCGTTTGGCGACGAGTGGTCGCTCGGCGAATCAAACCCCGGTCGACCCCAGCGCAGCGGTGGGCACGGGTACGCTCGATCTCAACCTCGGCAGCGATAGCTTTAGCATTAGCATCGCTGATGCTAATGCGGACCTGTTTGATCTCCGCGACGCTATTAATGACGCGGTGGACAATCCTGGCCTTAGAGCGACCATCATTAATGTGGATGGCGGTTCTGTTCTGTCTTTAAGCTCTTCGCGGACCGGAAACCAAAGCGATATTACGCTCAGCGGTACGGGCGACCTAGGCACATTCGCTGCTGATATTGCCCAGACCACCTCTGGTTTGGATTCGCAAATTCGCATTGATGGTTTATTGAAAACCAGTGATAGCAATGCGATCAGCGACGCGATTGAGGGGGTGACGCTGAATCTGCTCCAAGCAGACCTGGGGCAAACCACCACAATCACCGTTTCCAGAGACGATAGCGTTCTGCGTGAAAGCCTGACCGAGTTCGTCGATGCCTACAACAGCTTTGCGAATACTGCCGACAGCTTGGGCGGTTTTAACGAAGCGGCAGGCCGAGCAGGGGCTTTGAACGGTAACTCCTTATTGCGCTCAGTCGAGTCACAACTACGTAATGCCATCACAGGCGATTACGGGGGCTTTAGGGCTTCGGAATTTGGTTTGCGCTTCGATAGTCAGGGAAAGCTGCAGTTAGATGCCGAGGCCCTGGACACAGCCTTAGCGAGTCGTCGCGATGACTTGCAAAGCTGGTGGTCCAGTGAAGCCGGTCTTGTGGCTGGCGTCGGCGATTTGATCGACACCCAGCTCGATGATGACTCTAGCTTGAGCAGTCGTGAAGAGTCTTTGCAAAACCGTCTTGATGCTTTGTCTGAGCGGCGGGATCGTTTGGACTTGCGTATGGCCCGCGTGGAGACGCGCTTGTTCCGTCAATTTGGTGCATTGGATGCGAATTTGGCGCAGCTGCAGTTCACCAGCAATGCCCTGGCGCAGCAGCTAGCGAGTCTGCCCCAGATCAACTCCGGTCAGAACGGCAGCTAAGACAAAGCTGGCGACTCTGAGTGTGCGGCGCGTCGCTAGTGCGGTTGAAGATGAGCTATTGGGCTATGCGCGAGCCGGTCTACTGCCGGGCCCCAGCTCTGCTTCGATTTCAGACTTTGCAGCTCCGCATGCGTGGCTTGCAACAGCACCCTAAGCAGTTTCAACGGATCTTTCGATGGATTGTGACGGGATGCCTAGGCTGCGTCACTCCATGCTCGGCTAGTTCCTGGCGGATCCTCATCCTTTCTTCGTCATGTAGCGACGCCCCCAGGGTGCGCTTCCTGTAGGCCCCTGGTGGATGGTTCACCGAAGCTACAGCTGCTCGCACTCGCATTGGGTGCGGCCTTAGCAAACTTTCCGCGTTTCTAGCGTGGCCAGGCCAGCATTACTCCAACCGTCGATGCCTGCGTTAGTGGGTATGTGGCTCCCAAACCACGGTAGGGATCGCCCCAAAAAAGACGGTAGGCGGACGGATCTCCAGCTTTGGTTGGATGGCGAGTTCACAAAAAAAGTGACTCAGAGGCCTTAAGTAATCCAGAGTGTGGCCGATACATATAGGGAACCCATTTGGTCAATGTCTCATGTATCCCAGCCAGTCAAATCCCTCCCATGCTTTGAACTCTTACCAAAATGTGGGTGTACAAACGGCCTCGCCCGCACGGCTTGTGTGCTTGCTATATGGAACCTTTGACGCACGTCTAGCAGCATTAGAAGAGCTGGCGCAAACCGGCGCACCGCTCACGGCGACTATGCTCAACCGCCCTTTGGAGGTGCTGACTGAGCTAGAGCACAGCTTGGATATGGAGCAAGGGCAGAGTATCGCGGCAAACCTATTTAACCTCTATCGCTACATGCGTGAGCGCCTGCAAAGCCGCGAGAATGTCCTAGAAAATGTGCGTGAAGTACGGCGGCTACTGGCACCGCTGCAGGCTGCCTGGAATGAGCTGGCGTCGGCACCGCAGCCACAAGCAGCTGCATTCAGCGCGCAGCTGGCGTAAATTGCGGGCATGCGCCCGTATTACATAGACCACCGTCCCTTGGGGTGGCGCTCACAGCAAAATGGTATCCATCGCGATGCCATTTTGCGCGTGCTGCAGTCGGTACAGACCTTGGAAACCCATGACTCAGCGCGAGACACGACCGAGGCTCCCAGCGCCGAGTTGCAAGCGATTCACAATCGTTTGGACTTGCTGGTAACGATGGTGAGTCAACTCTGTGCTCATCAAATGGGTGCTCAGCGGCCCCAGGCGCAGCCACTCTTATTCCATAGCGACGGAATTTTGTGGCCAGCGGGCACCCTAGAGGCCGGCAGAGGTCAGCTGGAACTGTATTTGCATGATGTTCTGCCCGAGCCTTTAAGACTCGACGCTCAACTGACAATCATTCCCGATGAGGAGGCAGGGCAGTCAGATGTGGCGGAGTTGGCCGAGGTTTTCCGCGAAGCCTACCCTCATGTGGGCGCACTGGCCGCGGTGAGCTGGGACATCGATGACCCTGAGGTACGCGACGCCATTACCCGTCAGGTTTTCCGTCATCACCGCCGCAGTCTAGCCCGTCGGCAGTCCACAAACACCGCCCCGCCAAGCTCTTGACGTTTCAATGACGCCCGCTCCGTAGAGTGGTCAACAAGCCGCCGACGTCTTTCTGACGCCCGGTAGCTCCAATAACACGTTGGCTTCGGAGAGAGAGCGATGCGTCCCAATATTACCGTGACAATGGGCCAGCAACTGGGGATGACCCAGCAGCTGGCTCAGTCCATACGGCTTTTGCAATTGTCATCCCTGGAGCTGTCCGCTGAACTGCGCCAGGCCCTTGACGAGAACCCGCTGCTAGAAGCTGAGGACGAGGCCACGGTGTCCGCTGTTGAAGATTACAGCGAAGGTGTAGACCAGGATTTCTCGGGGCCGAGTTCAAGCCTGAGAAAAGACGACTTCGAAGGCAATGATGATTACGCCGACCATTTAGTGGCCCAGCAGGATGTGCATATGCGCATTCTTGAACAGGCCATGCTCATTTTTGACGATGAAGCCGAGCGTAATCTCGCGTGCGAAATTTGTGCCGCCACCGACGATGCTGGCTATTTAATGGAGGATTTAGACGCCGTTCTCCAGCGTGCGGATACCGGTGACATGGACCGGAGGCAGGCCGAAGACGTGCTGCAACGCATACAACGGCTAGAGCCCGTAGCCTATGCAGCCCGCTCTCTTAAAGAATGCCTGAGTGTTCAGTTAGAAGAGTTGGCGCAGGACTCCAAGGCGTCGGCGCTAGTGCTTGCTCAGCGCATTGTGAATCACCATTTAGACGATGTAGCTGCCCATCGCTGGACGGCCTTGTCCTCTCAGCTGGCAACCACCGTCGACGAAGTACTCCACGCTGTCGGTGTGATCCGGGGCCTAGATGCCAAGCCGGCTGCAACCCGCATGCAAACCCAATACATCACGCCGGATGTTCGCGTGGAGCGCAGTGCAACGGGATGGTCGGTGCGTCTGAATGACTCCGCTATTCCGCGCTTGCGGGTGAACCCCATGTATGCCCGCGCTGTGGAGAGTGATAAGTCGGCGAAGGCTTTGCGTACCCAGTTGCAAGAGGCGCGCTGGCTACTGCGTAGCGTGCAAGTCCGCCAAAACACATTGCTCGCCGCCACCGAAGCCATTTTCAAGCGCCAGGCGGCCTTTTTAAGCCGTGGCGAAGTGGGGCTGTCGCCACTGACGC